>NZ_JAEFCH010000052.1:18858-21117 GCF_016406015.1 Acidovorax sp. IB03
CAGGAGCAGGAGCAGGAGCAGGAGCAGGAGCAGGAGCAGGAGCAGGAGCAGGAGCAGGAGCAGTCTCCTCCACTTCCGCTACCTCCACCGCAGTGGTCGCGACCGCGCCAGCGACCGCACCCAGAGTGGCGTCCTGCGCGGGCGCAGCGGGCTCCGCGGGGGTATCCAGCAGCAAATCCACCTCATCTGAAGGGCTGTCGGGCGAGGGCTCCAGCGGGGCCGGGCGGGTGTCGGCCTCGGGATCGGCAGGGCCGTCCATATCAAAATCGAAATCCAGCTCCTCTACCGGTGCTGGGGCAGGAGTTGCGGCCACTGGAGCGGCTGCCGCTACCGTTACGAACGCATGGCCGCACTGCCCACAGAACTTGGCCCCCAGCTTGCAGGGCGCAGCACAGTCAGGGCAGTGTTGCACCAGCGGGGCGCCGCAGTCTTTGCAGCACTTGGCACCCTCGCGGTTTTCGGTGGCGCAGGCGGGGCAGTTCAAACTCATGGGCTTACCTTGTTGAATAGAGGAGCGGCTGGTGCGCTGGGGTGCGACGGTGCCGAGGGAGCGCTTTGGCGGTCGAGTTTATCGGCCAAATATGAAGCACAAGCCACAAAAGCAGGCATCTGGCGCCAGCGTTGCTCCTCCGCTCTGCAAAACCGCACAAAAGTGCCGTTTTTGTTTTGACGCAAACAACCGCATCCTGGCGCCACTGCGGTTATGCAACGAACGCATAAGGGGCATACACACTGGCCTTAGACACCGCTCGACCACAGGCATAAGCTTCGCGGCTTGAATCGATCCCACAAGGAAATTCCCATGTCGAATCCCTCTGGCACACCCGCCGCATCTGCGCATCCGCTGCCTTCGTACCTGCAGGCGGACCACCTCGGCCCCTGGGGCAACTACCTGCAGCAGGTAGACCGCGTCACCCCTTACCTCGGCAGCCTCGCGCGCTGGGTCGAAACACTCAAGCGCCCCAAGCGCATCCTGGTCGTGGACGTGCCGATCGAATTGGACAACGGCACCATCGCACATTACGAAGGCTACCGCGTGCAGCACAACTTGAGCCGCGGCCCCGGCAAGGGCGGCGTGCGCTTCCACCAGGACGTGACGCTGTCCGAAGTGATGGCCCTGTCGGCCTGGATGTCGGTGAAGAACGCGGCGGTGAACGTGCCCTACGGCGGCGCCAAGGGCGGCATCCGTGTGGACCCCAAGAAGCTGTCCAAGGGTGAGCTGGAGCGCCTGACACGCCGCTACACCAGCGAAATCGGCCTGTTGATTGGCCCCACCAAGGACATCCCGGCACCTGACGTCAACACCAACGGCCAGATCATGGCCTGGATGATGGACACCTACTCCATGAACGTGGGCGCCACCGCCACCGGCGTGGTCACCGGCAAGCCGGTGGACATCGGTGGCTCGCTGGGCCGCGTGGAAGCCACCGGCCGTGGCGTGTTCACCGTGGGTGTGGAAGCCGCCAAGCTGACTGGCCTGGCGCTGGACGGCGCCCGTGTGGCCGTGCAAGGCTTTGGCAACGTGGGCGGCATCGCGGCCAAGCTGTTTGCCGAAGCGGGCGCCAAGGTGGTGGCTGTGCAAGACCACACCGGCACCATCTTCAACAGCAAGGGCCTGGATGTGCCCGCGCTGCTGGCGCATGTGAAAACCCGTGGCGGCGTGGGCGGCTTTGCTGGCGCCGAAGTGATGAACGCCGAAGAGTTCTGGGGTGTGGATTGCGAGATCCTGATCCCCGCCGCGCTGGAAGGCCAGATCACCAAGGACAACGCCGGCAAGATCAAGGCCAAGCTGGTGATCGAAGGCGCCAACGGCCCCACGACCACCGAGGCCGACGACATCCTGAACGACAAGGGCGTGCTGGTGCTGCCCGACGTGATCGCCAACGCGGGCGGCGTGACGGTGAGCTACTTCGAATGGGTACAGGACTTCTCCAGCTTCTTCTGGAGCGAGGACGAGATCAACGCCCGCCTGGTGCGCATCATGCAAGAGGCCTTCGCGGGCATCTGGCAGGTGGCGCAAGAGCACAAGGTGAGCCTGCGCACTGCCACCTTCATCGTGGCCTGCCAGCGCATCCTGCACGCCCGCGAAATGCGCGGCCTGTATCCATGAGGCCTGCCCTGGGCTGATTTTTCGAAGCGCTGGCACATCGCCAGCGCCACGAATCCAGGTGCGCCACAAGCGCCCGGCAAAGCCGCCCCCACCACGGGGCAATGCCAGTAAGTTAAGCAAAGGCCCTTCGGGGTCTTTGTTGTTTGTAC
>NZ_JAEFCH010000053.1:0-20026 GCF_016406015.1 Acidovorax sp. IB03
TTCAGAAGAACGCCACGCGGGCGTTCACGGCCTTGGCGCTGGCCAACATTTACCTGTGCCGCAGTCATCTGTTGGGACAGGTGCGCCCGTAAGGGCGGAAATCGGGCCTCAGCGCCCCGCGAACTGCCCAAATGGGCCGCGCGAGAGGCATAAAAGTCCAAAAAACTGCGTCATCCAGGTTTGCGCGGAAATTTTCGACGGCTTGTTCAGCGTAGCCTTAAAGGCAATGTGCTGGGCAAGCACATGCAGCTGCAAGGCATCACGCCCGCCCACTTTGCGGCCTGGGTGCGTTTGTGGAACGAGCACACGGCCCGGCTGTTTGCTCCGGAAGTGGCACACGGGCTGCAGGCCGCAGCGCATGGGGTGGCCCGCAATCTCTTCCGAGGGTATTTTGGAGAGCTGCCCGGCTTTGCCACACCGCGCCAAGAAGCCCACCCCCAAGGAGTTTGAGCGCTTCGCGCCCATTCACCAACCACGGGGGTGGTGACTGGAACCCCCGCTGACTTTCAACAAGCCTGCGCCGCAAGCGCAGGCTTTTGTCTTACCGCCCCTTGCCCCCGGGGGTGAAGAAAAGTGCCACGCCGACGGCGATCAACGCGACAGGCCACCAGACGCGAAGCAGTTCGCGCAAGCTGATGCTGATGAGCCCCAGATTGGTCAACAGAAAAAATACGCCCAGAACAATCAGCACGATGGCTGCGACGTTGCCCTTCATCTGCACTCCCATTTTTTATGAGTTGATTGGCCGCCATTATGGTGCCGGGCTTCCCACGCATCCGCGATGCGGCGTGAGGCAGGGCTACCGCCGCCGCAGCGGCGTCAAAAGCTCGGTCAAACCGTTGTGGTCGATTTCGTGCATCAGCGCCAGCAAACGGCCCAGCTCGTTGTTCGGAAAGCCTTCTCGGGCAAACCAGTTCAGATAGTTGCCGGGCAAGTCTGCCAACACACAGCCTTTGTGCTTGCCATAGGGCATTTGCACCGTGACCAGGCGCTGCAACGCGGCCGGGTCTAGCCCAGGAATGTTCACGCCTTCAGCCCCCTGCACGCTTGACCTTGTAACCCAGCTTCTGCAGCGCGGCCATGACCTTTTCGACATGGTCGCCTTGCACCTCGATCACCCCGTCCTTGACGGTGCCACCGGTACCACAAGCGGTTTTGAGCTGCTTGCCCAGCTGCTCCAGTTGGTCTGAATCCACCAGAACGCCTTTGACCAAGGTGACAGCCTTGCCCCCACGGCCTTTGGTTTCACGCGATACGCGCACGATGCCGTCGCCCGTGGGCACTGGCTTGATTTGCTTGCAGACGCACTGCGCCTGTGGCTTGCTGCAGGCAGGGCACATGCGGCCATGGTCGGTGGAATACACCAGCCCACCCAGGCTTTGAAGGTCGCGCAACGAGGCCATGGCTCACTTCCCTCTCGCGTTCAGTAGCTGGAAATTGAGCAGGCGGGTGGCCATCACCGTCTCGGTGAAAAACAGCACCAATGCGGCCAGGAAGGAGATCACGCCCGACAGAAAGCTGGCCACCGCCCAGCTGTGCCCCCGGAAATCCATGGTTTCGCCCAGAAACAGCAAAACGATGGTCACGCCAATCAAGAAGCCGCACAGCGTCAGCAACCCGATGCAGGCATTGGCCAAGCGCCCACGGGTGCGCAGGTAGCCCAACTCCAGCATGGCGTGGTCGTGGTGTTCGGCATCGCTGGAATTGCGGGCCCTGTCTTCCACCACGCGTGCACGGTCAATGATGCGCGCCAGCCGCCCAGCCACCGCGCCAATCATGCCGGCCACGGCGGTCAACAAGAAAACCGGGGCCACGGCCAGCTGGATGCCGTGGGTGATGGTGCTGGGTTCGGGGGCAATGCTCATGGTCGGCTACCGGTAAGAAATCAACGCTGCAAAAGCGCGGGGAAGCGATTATCGGTGTGTTCCCGTGGCTCCAGACAGGGCACCCACCCCCTGCCGCTGAAGTACGAGAGAAACAAACTTTTCCACAGGCCTGTGCCGCCTGGCGCGAAGTGCCCGACAATCAGGCGATCCCTGCACCGCGAAATGCCATGCCCGTTGCGCGACGGGTCTGGGCATCACGACCTGCCAACGGTTCAGGGGCGCAGGTGCTCCCGCACACACCGTGTTTCGCGCTTTATTTGCCTCGCCAGACTCCAACCCATGCCCTTTGCCTCCCTCGGTCTATCCCCAGCACTTGCCCAGGCCGCTGTGGCCAGTGGTTTCACTGCGCCCACGCCTGTGCAGGCAGCGTCCATTCCATCGGTGCTGGAAGGACGCGATGTCTTGGCCTGTGCCCAGACCGGCTCCGGGAAAACCGCTGCCTTTGCCCTGCCCTTGCTCCAGGCCTTGCAAAGCGCCCCCCAGCAAAGGGACCCCAGCGTTCTGGTGCTGGTGCCCACGCGCGAGCTGGCATCCCAGGTGGGCGAGGTATTCAGCCAGTTCGCGTTGGCCCTGCCCACCCGCACCAGGGTGGCCGTGCTGTACGGGGGAGTCTCCATCAACCCGCAGATGATGCGCCTGCGCGGGGGCGCAGATGTGGTCGTGGCAACGCCTGGCCGGCTGCTGGATCTGGTGCAGAACAACGCACTGCGGCTGGGCCAGGTCCAACACCTGGTGCTGGATGAGGCCGATCGCCTGCTGGATCTGGGTTTTTCCGAAGAGTTGCAAGCCGTGCTGCAACTGCTGCCGCAGCGCCGCCAGAACCTGTTTTTCTCGGCCACCTTCCCCCAAGAGGTGGAAGCGCTGGCGGGAAGCCTGCTGCGCGACCCCGTGCGCATCGAGATTGCCGCCACCGAGCAAACCCAACCCGATATTGCCCAACGCGCCATCGTGGTGGATGCCCCCAGGCGCACCCAGTTGCTCAAGCACTTGATCGAGCAGCACCAGTGGTCCAGGGTGCTGGTTTTCGTGGCCACCCAATACGCCGCAGATCACGTCGCAGAAAAGCTCTACAAAGCAGGCATCTACGCATCGCCGTTTCACGGAGGGCTCAGCCAGGGCTCGCGCGCCCAAGTCTTGCAGGAGTTCAAGGATGAACGCTGGCAGGTGGTGGTGACCACCGATCTGGCCGCACGCGGGATTGATATTGCCCAGTTACCCGCCGTGGTGAATTACGACCTTCCCCGCTCTGCGGCCGACTACACCCACCGCATCGGCCGCACCGGTCGTGCAGGGCAGAGTGGTGTGGCCGTGAGCTTCATCACCCCGGAAGCCGAAGCACATTTTCAGTTGATCGAGAAGCGGCAGAACCAGCGGCTGGCGCGTGAAATCGTGGCGGGCTTTGAGCCCACGGCCGTGGCCGTGAACAAGCAGCCACCCGGCACCGGCGGCATCAAGGGCAAACGCCCCAGCAAGAAAGACAAGCTGCGCGCTGCGGCAGCCCTGGCCGCCAGCGCCCAGGCCGACTCCAAAGACTGACGCCACCAGCGCGTCAGCGACAGGCTCCAGGCCGCAACGCGGCAGCGCCTGGGCTTGGCACATGCGTGACAGTTTGCAAAAAAATGTGTGCGAGCGGGTCGTGGCGGGTGCCACAATGCACCGACTATTCCGGCAAGCCCACCCATGTCTGACCCACTAGATCTGCTGCACGCGCTGCCTGGGGCTGTGCTGATCACCCAGGACGGAGCCATCCAGTACGCGAACGCGGCCGCGGTGGCATTGCTTGAAGTGGAAAGCGCCGGATGCCTGATCGGGCGGCAGTCTGGCGAATTCGTGCACCTGGTGGACCAGATCCGCTCCACCCAACGCATCCAGCAAGTGGCTGACCCTGACCAGGAGGGGCGCCCCAACAAGTCCTCCGAATTTCGCATCTGCACGGCCAAAGGCCATTTGCGCATGGTGCTGATCTCCAGCGTCGCCGTGGAGTGGCATGGCAAGCCCGCCGTGCTGGTGTGCGGGCTGGACATGACCCACCAAAGTGAAATCCAGGCCCAGCTGCGCGAGAGTGAGCAGAACTTTCGCCGTCTTTTTGAAAACATGCAGGACGTGTACTACCGCACGGACGCCAACGGCGTCGTCCAGCATGTGGGGCCTGGTGTGCGGCGCGTGCTGGGTTACGAGCCCCACGAGATCGAGGGCCGCACGGCCGAGTCGTACTACCCGCAAAGCAAAGACCGCGACGCCTTCAAGGCGGCCATCCAGCAAACAGGTGAGGTGTCGGACTTTCCGGGGCAGATGGTGCGGCGGGATGGCTCGGTGATCGACATCTCCATCAGCAGCCACGCCCTGTACGACCAAGCCGGCAATTTTGCGGGCGTGGAGGGCATCTACCGCGACGTGACCCAGCGCAAAAATCTGGAGCGCGAGCTGCACCGGCTGGCCACCACCGACATGCTCACCGGCATGGCCAACCGCAGGGCTTTTCTGGAAGCAGCCACCCAGGTCTACGAGCAGGCGCACGCTGAGGGCGCGCCGTTTGCCCTGCTCATGCTGGACCTGGACCATTTCAAAACCATCAACGACGAATTGGGCCACCTGGAGGGTGACCGGGCGCTGGCGGAGTTTGCCCATGTGGTCAAAGCCCAGCTCCGGGCCACGGACGTGGTGGGCCGCTTGGGCGGTGAAGAATTCTGTGTGCTGCTGCCCCTGACGGCGCACGATCAAGCCATCGAGATTGCGACCCGCATCATGCACGGGGTTGCCTGCACGCCACTGACCGATGAGACAGGCCGCCCCTACCGCATCACAGTCAGCGTAGGGGTAGGCACCATCAGCCCCCACGACCGCAGTTTGCGGGACGTTTTGGACCGCGCCGACCAGGCGCTGTACCTCGCCAAGAACCGGGGCCGCAACCAGATTGCCATAGCGCCGGTGGACGGCTCACCCAAGTAAGAACCAGACCAAGGCAAGGTCGGGCCGATGGCCGCGAACCCTTGGCACTTCAGTGCGTGGACACAGCCACGCACCAGGTGAAGGTTATTGCGCCCCTGGGTCGCCCGATCCTGGTTCGCGCTTGCCTGAACCCTTGCCACGGGACTTGAGCCGAGCCTCTTTTTTGGCAGCGCGCTCGGCATCCTTGGCCAAGCCTTCAGCCAGCCAGCGCTCGAATTGCTCAGGGGTTTCCAGCGTGATGCGGCCCAGCGTGGCGGTGCGGAAGTCGGTCATCACGATCTCGGCGGTTTTTTGCAGGTTCACCCGCCCACCGCTCATCATGGCGCCACGCTTGCGGCCAATGGCTTCCAGCAGCTCATCGTCCTGCATATCAGCCATGGCGCCGGGTGGCAGGCCCAGTTTGTAGCGCGCTTCCAGCAACGGCGCGTAGTGCTCTTGCAGGCGGCGCAGCAGCTCCAGCGCCACCAGTTCTTCGTCGTAGGCATTGCGCCCTACGGCACCGCTGGCGGCCAGGTTGTAGCCGCTTTCGGGCACGATGATGCGGGGCCAGAGCATGCCGGGGGTGTCCCACAGGTAGAAGTCATCGGCCAGTGTGATGCGCTGCTCCAGCTTGGTGATGCCCGCCTCGTCACCCGTCTTGGCCTGGCGCTTGTTGCTAAGCGTGTTGATCAGCGTGGACTTGCCCACGTTGGGCACGCCGCAGATCAGCACCCGCATGGGCTTGGCCATGCCGCCCCGGTTGGGTGCCAGCAGGTGGCAGGCATCGATGAGCTTGCGCGCCGGGGCTGGGTCAGACGCATCCAGCGGCACGGCACGGGTTTCGCTCTGGGCGTTGTACCAGTCCAGCCAAAGGGCGGTGCGCTCGGGGTCGGCCACGTCCTGCTTGTTCAGCACCTTGAGCTTGGGCTTGTGGTCGGTCATTTCGGCCAGCAGCGGGTTGGCGCTGGAGCCGGGCAGGCGCGCATCCAGCACCTCGATCACCACGTCAATGTCCTTGATGCGCTCGGAGATGGCTTTTTTGGTCAGGTGCATGTGACCGGGGAACCACTGGATGGACATGCGGGATCTTTCTTGTTCGTTCAGTTCAGACAGAGGCGGCAAGGATAATCGCGCTGCGCTTTCCTGCGCCACCATTTCTATTGCGGCAGCCGGACAAACCGGCACGCCGCCTTTTTCAGACGCCCATGCCACCACGCAAACCCACGCCCCCCCAACCCCCAACAGCCCAGCAAGGCCGACAAGGAACTGCTGTTCAAAGGCGTGACCTGCGCGCTCATCGGGCTGGTGATTGTGCTGGCACCCTACATTGCCCGCTCGGGCGATGTGCGCGAGCTGATGGGCCAGGTGGCCGCCGTGGGCTGGTTTGCGCTGGTGCTGGGTGGGGCGTTCATCGTTCAGTATGTGGTACGCCGGGTGCGTGCCGGGGCGCACCGCCAGTGAGCACGCGGCCTGCCCTGCCTGCCGTGGCTGCGACCCGCGCAACGGACGGGCCCAGCGCACGCGCCATGTTTGCCGCGCTGCAGACCCACGCGCTGGCACAGGGTCTGGCGTTGCGACCACCACCGGCCGAGCCCACCACCTGCTGTGGGCGGGGCTGCAACGGCTGCGTGTGGGAAGGCTTTGCAGACGCTGCAGAGTACTGGCGGCAGGAAGCGCTGCTAGTGCTGGGTTATGAATAAAAATGGGCTGCAGCGCTTACACAGCAAGCGCCATCAGCTCACATTTCAATAGCAATCCAACATCACACCGGTCAGCCCCGGCAAATCAACCCAGCCCCTCCACCGCCATGTACTGCTCGCGCCATGCCTCAAACGGCAGGGTGTCTGCAGCTTCAATGGCCTTCTGGGCGGCAATGGACTCTTCGCTCATGGCCAGGTAGCGGGCCTGCTGCTCTGCTGTCCAGGGCAAGTTCAGCAAGGTGTCGCGGGCCAGTTCTGACTGGTGGAAGGCGAAGCTTTCAAAGCTGCTGGCATGTTCGCGCACCATGGTGTCCAGCACCCGGGCAGAGGGGGTGCGCTCGGGCGCCTGCATCAGCGCGCGGGCCTCGCGCAAGGCGGCGCTGTAGTCGGTGCAGCCGTGGGTGGCGTCCAGCGCGGCCGCCAGGGGTTCGCACGCCGCCAGCACTTCGTCACCCCATTGGGTCAAGGCCACAGCCTGGCCCTGGCGCTGCAGCAGCAGGCCGGGCTCGCGGCCACGCTCGGCCGTGAGGTGCTGGTTCTGCTTGAGTTCCGCGATCTCTTCAGGGGTGTCCGGCGGGCTGTCTGACAGCAGGCAGTGCAGCAAAAACACATCCAGCAGACGCATGGTGGGCGCTGTGATGCCAACGGGAACGAAGGGGTCGATGTCCATCAACCGCACTTCCACGTATTCCACCCCGCGCTCACGCAAGGCGTGCAAGGGGCGCTCGCCCGTGCGCACCGTGCGCTTGGGGCGGATGGTGCCGTAGAACTCGTTTTCGATCTGCAGCAGGCTGGTGCCCAGTTGGTTGTAGTCGCCGCCCGGATTGCGCACGCCCACCTGTTCGTAGGCGGGGTAAGGCTTGGTCAGCGCCTCGTGCAGCGAGTTGGCATAGCCTTGCAGGCCGTTGTAGCTCACGGCCAGGGTGGCCTGGGCATCGCTCTGGTAGCCCAGCCGCCCCATACGCAGTGATGTGGCGTGTGGCAGGTACAAGGCGCTGTCGCTCAGGCGTTGCAAGCGGTGCTCACGCCCTTGCACAAAGCAAGGGCACAGCGCAGGTGATGCGCCAAACAGGTACAGCAGCACAAACGCATGGCGACGGAAGTTGCGGATGAGCGAGAAATATTGCTCGCTGCTCACGCCGGGCAGCGACCAGTTGTAGTGAATGCCCGAAATGGTCTGCATGCGCCGGCCATAGCGGTGGCCCAAGCCCATGCGGTACACGCTCTTGGCCCGGCCCACATTGGAGCCGCCATAGCGGGCCAGCGGAATGGTCTCGTCCGTGGGCAGCCCGCACGGCATGCTCGACGCCCACAGCAGCTCGCCACCGCTGTCCTTCAGGGTGCGGTGCACAAACTGGTGCACCTCGGTCAACTCATCCATGCACTGCTGCACGCCCAGGTGCGCGCCGGTGATGAGTTCCAGTTGGGATTCGCTGTAGTCGGTGGTGATCAGCGGGTGGGTAAGTGCAGAGCCCAGGGCCTTGGGATGGGGGGTGAGCGCCAGTCCTCCGGTGGGCTGCACGCGCAGCCCCTCTTTTTCCACACCACGGCGAATGCCGCGCAGGGAATCGGTGGGGAGGGCGTTCAGTTTGTCCTGCAGTTTGCTCATAAGGTAATACCGGTCCATCTTCTCATTGGCCTGGAACTTAGCACGGCCCGGCCCCCTGCGCCCGAACCCTGCTCAAGTCCTTGTCGCAAAACGGCTGAAAACGCCGCCCCGCACGCGCATCGGAAGGCTGTGGTTGGAGGCTGCTCGCAGCCCCACCCCTTCGCCCCCCGCCAGCACTCAGCGGGCGGCCATCGCCTTGGCCACCTCGTTGGTGCCCTGGGCCGCGCCGCTTTGCGGCACCTGTTCCCCCGCGCGATTCGTGACTTCGGCCAGGCGGGCTGCGAGCTGCTCCGGCACTTCAGAGCCAATGCCCAGGTGCACGCCCTGCGTGAGCGTGATGTGGGCCGCCTCAAACGTGCCAGCCCCGGCGCACAGGATGGTGCGGGTGGGCGCGGACTCGTGCGCCAGCACCAGCATGGCAGGCACTACGGCCTCGGGCTTGAGGGCATCCAGCACTTCCTGGGGCATCAGCCCTTCAGTCATGCGCGTGGCGGCCGTGGGGGCCAGGGCATTGACATGGATGTTGTGCTTGGCGCCTTCCAGGGCCAGGGTCTGCATCAACCCCACCTGGGCCAGCTTGGCAGCGCCATAGTTGCTCTGACCAAAGTTGCCATACAGACCGGTGGACGATGTGGTCATCACGATGCGCCCGTATTGCTGGGCCACCATGTGCGGCCACACCGCCTTGCAGCAGTAGGCTGCGCCCATCAGGTGCACATCCACCACCAGGCGGAAGTCGTCCATGTTCATCTTGGCAAAGCTCTTGTCGCGCAGAATGCCGGCGTTGTTGACCAGCACGTCCACGCGCCCCCAGGCGTCGATGGCTTGCTGCACCATGGCTTCGACCGCTGCAAAGTCGGTCACCGAGGCTGCGTTGGCCAGGGCCTCGCCGCCCGCAGCACGAATCTCATCCACCACCTTTTGCGCCGCGCCTGCTGTACCACCGCTGCCATCCACAGCACCGCCCAGGTCATTGACCAGCACCTTGGCGCCGCGGGCCGCCAGGGCCAACGCATGTTGACGCCCCAGGCCGCCACCTGCGCCCGTGACGATGGCTACGCGGCCTTTGAATTCGATGTCTGCCATGGAAAAACTCTCCGTATCAAAAAAAGGGGGGGAATGGGATGAATGTCAGGACAAAAACTGCTGGCAGCACTGTACGGCAACGCCCGCCGCGGCATCGTTGCGAAGGGGACAGAAGGCCGTGCACGGGTTATCCCTGACAGCACTGGACAAGCATGTGGATAAGTGGGGAAAAGTCTTGTATGAGACTGCTAAGTGGTTGATTTATCAAGAAGCCACTTGTGCTGCTTAATTTTTCATCAACGCAAACCGCTCAGACGCTCAGTTTTCCCTGTTCACGCTGAACAAGCCTGTGCATAAGTTTTGACAAGTCTTGTATGAGCGATGCAACCCTTTGATTTTCAAAGACTTTCAACGAAATGCTGAAAAATTAAGCAAACCTACCACCCGGTGCTGACACGCCAGTTTTCAGCGGTTATCCCGTTCTTTTTTGGACAAAATTGTGGATAACTCTGAACAAGTGCTGTATGAGCGTCGCAAGTCATTGATTTACAAGGGCCGCCTATCCGCTGCACATTTTTTAAGCAAATTGGCACATGGGCTGCCGGCCCGGAAAAAACCAGGCAACACTGTGGCGCTCTATTTTTGATAGCATCTTGCGCTTGACTGTGAAGCGCTAACCCCCTTTTTTTATGCAAACACCGCCATGGGCCCACAGCCCCGCCGCTGAGCGCAACCAAGGCCCCATCCTCGCGGCGCTGCAAGCGCTGCTCGCCCCCCGTGGCAACGCCCTGGAGATTGCCAGTGGCACAGGGCAGCACGCAGCGCACTTTGGTGCCGCCCTGCCCGGATGGCGCTGGCAGCCCACCGACTGGCAAGACGATCTGTTCGCGTCGATCTCCGGCTGGTGCACGCACAGCGGTGCGCAGCAGGTATTGCCGCCGCTGCGGCTGGATGTAACCCAAGCGCAATGGCCTAGCGAGGGCGAGCCCTTCTCCACGCCGTTCGACCTGATTTACTGCGCCAACATGATCCACATTGCGCCCTGGGAGTGCTGCGTGGCACTGATGCGCGGCGCCGCCCGCTACCTGGCCACCGACGGAATGCTGGTGACCTACGGCCCCTATCTGGAACAGGGCATTCCCACCTCCCCAGGCAATCTGGCCTTTGACGCCAGCCTGCGCGCCCAAAACAGCCAATGGGGCCTGCGCGCGCTGGAAGACGTTGCCCAGCAAGCAGAGTCAGTCGGCCTGCATTTGAGCGAGCGCCACACCATGCCTGCCAATAACCTGCTGCTGGTGTGGCGGCGCTCGCGTTGACCTGATCATTCCCTCTGCCACTCACTCCTTCCGCCCACCGCTCACTTCGGCCCCAACCACCATGACCCAAGCTGCCCCCTTTTTCATCGCCCGCATCGAGCCCGACGGCACCCAGTGCGATGCCTGGCCCGCACAACCGCTGCTGACCTCGATGGAGCAAGGCGGCATTGACTGGCCCAGCTCCTGCCGCAACGGCACCTGCCGCACCTGCATCGGCCATTTGGTCGAAGGAAGCGTGCGCTATGACATCGAATGGCCGGGGCTCAGTCCAGAAGAAAAAGCCGAAGGCTGCGTGCTGCCCTGCGTGGCTTACCCCGAGTCGGATGTGGTGCTGCAGGGCAGCGCGATCTGACCCAAGGGCTGGCACAAAAGGCCGACTCAGCCGCAAGCTCTGCAGCCGCCCATGGCAACGCCGTTTTTTTGCCAGCCATGACAGAGGCCATTGATCCGGCGCACCAAAGCGCGGCCCCGGCTGAACTAAAATACTCAGCTTTGCAAGAGGCTGCACGCTTGGCCCCTTGCGCTGCGGCAGCGCCGCACAACATGTTCTTTGGATGGCCAAGCGACCCTTTGCGGTTGTGCGGCCCATGAGGGCGTGTGGTTTCGCGCTGCACAACCCCGCTGTGGCCCTAACGAAAGCCCTCTCCCATGAACACCCCCCTCACCCCTGTGTCCATCTCGCCCGTCGAAGACATCGTGGCCGACATGCGCGCTGGGCGCATCGTCATCCTGGTGGACGAAGAAGACCGTGAAAACGAAGGCGACCTGGTGCTCGCCGCCGACCACGTCACCCCAGAAGCCATCAACTTCATGGCCCGCTTTGGCCGCGGCCTGATCTGCCTGACGCTGACCCGCGAGCGTTGCGAGTTCCTGAAGCTGCCCCCCATGGCAGCGCGCAATGGCACGGTGTACAGCACCGCATTCACCGTGTCTATCGAAGCAGCCGAAGGCGTGACCACCGGCATCTCTGCTGCCGACCGCGCCCGCACCGTGCAAGTGGCGGTGGACCGCAAGAGCCAGCCTTCCGACCTGGTGCAGCCAGGCCACATCTTCCCGCTGCAGGCCGTGGATGGTGGCGTGCTGATGCGCGCCGGGCACACGGAAGCCGGGTGCGATCTGGCCGCCATGGCGGGCTGCAGCCCGTCGTCGGTGATCTGCGAGATCATGAAGGACGACGGCACCATGGCCCGCCTGCCCGACCTGCAGCTGTTTGCCGCAGAGCATGGCCTGAAGATTGGCACCATTGCCGATCTCATCCAATACCGCAGCCGCAATGAATCGCTCGTGGAAAAAGTGGGCAGCCGCCCGCTGACCACGGCATACGGCACCTTCACCGCCCACGCCTTCCGCGACAAGCCCAGCCAGGCCGTGCACCTGGCCCTGGTCAAGGGCGAATGGACGGCCGACGAAGTGGTGCCCGTGCGCGTGCACGAACCCCTGTCGGTGTTTGACGCGCTGGAAGTCAACCGCTCCATGCATTCCTGGGGTCTGGACACCAGCCTGCAGTACCTGGCCAAGCAGGGCAAGGGCGTGGCGGTGCTGCTGAACTGCGGCGAAACCGCGCAGCAATTGCTGGCGCAGTTTGAAGGCACGGCCCGCGCATCCCAGGCACCCGAGCGCGGCCGCATGGACCTGCGCACCTACGGCGTGGGCGCGCAGATTCTGCGCGACTGCGGCGTGCAAAAAATGGCACTCATGGGCCAGCCCCGCCGCATGCCCAGCATGGCCGGCTACGGCCTCGAAATCACCGGCTTCATCCCCAAGGAATAAACATGTTTGGCGCAGAAAAAGGCACAGCGGACAAGCTGGACGGCAAGAAGTTGCACATCGGTATCGTGCAGGCCCGCTTCAATGAAAGCATCACCAACACCCTGGCCGCTGCCTGCCTGGCAGAGCTGAAGGCACTGGGCGTGCAGGAAAAGAACATCACCCACGTGAAAGTGCCCGGCGCGCTGGAAGTGCCCGTGGCGCTGCAAGCCATGGCCGAGAGCGACAGCTTTGATGCCCTCATCGCACTGGGCTGCATCATCCGCGGCGAGACCTATCACTTTGAGCTGGTGGCCAATGAGTCGGGCGCGGGCGTGACGCGACTCTCGCTCGACTACCAGATCCCCATCGCCAACGCGATCATCACCACCGAAAACATGGAGCAAGCCATTGCCCGCCAAAGCGACAAGGGCACCGATGCAGCCCGTGTGGCAGTAGAGATGGCCAACCTGCTGGACGAATTGTCATGACCGAAACCACCCCATCGTCCAAAACGCGCCCACCCAAGCAATCGCGCACCGGCCTCAAGGCCAACGGCACGCGCAAGGCGGCGTCCAAATCCAACCGCAGCCGTGCGCGCGAATTTGCGCTGCAGGCGCTGTACCAGCACATCGTGGGCCGCAACGACGCGGCTGCCATCGACTCCTTCACGCGTGACCTTGCAGGCTTTCACAAGGCCGACGCGGCGCACTACAACGCCGTGCTGCATGGTTGCATCAACACCGCTGATGATCTGGACGCCCTGATCACGCCGCTGCTGGACCGCAAGCTGGGCGAGATCTCGCCCATCGAACGCGCCTCCATGTGGATCGGCGTGTACGAGTTCATGCACTGCATGGACGTGCCCTGGCGCGTGGTGCTCAATGAATGCATTGAGCTGGCCAAGGAGTTTGGTGGCACCGACGGCCACAAGTACGTGAATGCCGTGCTCAACGGCCTGGCCCCCCGCTTGCGTGCCAACGAAGTCGCTGCCGACAAAGCGGCTGGCAAGCCCGGCCCCGAAGCCGCAGCCGCCGAAGGCGAAGGGGCCTGAGCCCTTCCCGTGCTGCGCCTATCTGTCGATGGGTGCTGCACCGGCCAGCCAGAGGCCGCGCCTCCGGCGCAGTCTTTCTCTTTTGAGCCATGCCCGCAGCCTCGCGGGCCGCAGGATTCCCGAGCATGAAATTCTCCAGCCGCGCAGAGCGCATTGATCCGTTTTATGTCATGGAAGTGGCCAAGGCCGCCCAGGCCATGGCACGCGAGGTGGCGGGCACCAGCGAGCCCATGATCTTTCTGAACATCGGCGAGCCGGACTTCACCGCCCCGCCGCTGGTGCAGGAAGCTGCAGCCAAGGCGGTGCGCGACGGGGCCACCCAATACACCAACGCCCTGGGCCTGGATGCACTGCGCGAACGCATCAGCGGCTGGTACCAAAGCCGCTTCGGGGTGGACGTTCCGGCACGGCGCATTGTGGTTACGGCTGGCGCATCTGCCGCATTGCACCTGGCCTGCCTGGCGCTGATTGAGCGTGGCGACGAAATCCTGATGCCCGACCCGAGCTACCCCTGCAACCGCCACTTCGTGAGCGCTGCCGAAGGCCGGGCCGTGCTGGTGCCCACCACGGCAGCCGAGCGCTACCAGCTGAGCAGCGACAAGGTGCAAGCCGCGTGGACGGACAAGACACGGGGCGTGCTGCTGGCATCGCCCTCTAACCCCACCGGCACATCGATTGCCCCCGCCGAACTGCGCCGCATTCACGAGGTGGTGCAGTCGCGTGGCGGCGTGACCATGATCGACGAGATCTACCTGGGCTTGTCGTACGAGGAAGAGTTTGGCCACACCGCCCTGGCCATCGATGAGCACATCATCAGCATCAACAGCTTCAGCAAGTACTTCAACATGACCGGCTGGCGCCTGGGCTGGATGGTGGTGCCCGATGCCATGGTGCCCGTGGTGGAGCGGCTGGCACAAAACCTTTTCATCTGCGCCAGCACCGTGTCGCAACAGGCCGCCCTCGCCTGCTTTGAAGCCGAGAGCATTGCCGAATACGAACGCCGCCGCGCCGAGTTCAAGGCGCGCCGCGATTACTTCATCCCGGCCTTGCAGTCGCTGGGGCTGAACGTACCCGTGATGCCGGATGGCGCCTTCTACGCCTGGGCCGACTGCACCGACGCAGCCCAGCGCCTGGGCGTGCAAGGCAGCTGGGACTTTGCCCTGGAGGTGATGCGCCGCGCCCATGTGGCCATCACACCAGGCCGTGACTTTGGCAGCTTTGAGCCCGAACGGTTTGTGCGCTTCTCCACGGCCAACTCCATGGAGCAATTGCAGGAATCCGTAGCGCGACTGCGCAAGCTGCTGGCCTGAGCGGCATTGAGGGAACAGCATGGCTTTTGAATTCCCGATCCGCGTGTACTGGGAGGACACCGATGCCGGCGGCATCGTGTTCTATGCCAACTACCTGAAGTTCTTTGAGCGCGCGCGCACCGAATGGCTGCGCTCATTGGGCGTTGGCCAGCACAATTTGCGGGAACAAACCGGCGGCATGTTTGTCGTAACCGACGCGCAGTTGCGTTACCTGCGGCCCGCCAGGCTGGACGACGAACTGATTGTTACCGCCAGCCTGCTCGACAAGGGCCGCGCATCCCTGACAATCACGCAGCAAGCGCTCCTGAAACCAGAGCACATGACCGAAGACAAGCCCACGTTGCTGACCGAAGGCACCATCCGCATTGGCTGGGTGGATGCTGCAACGATGCGGCCCGCAAGAATACCGAGCACCCTTCTGGAACAACTTTCATGACCCCTCAAAACATGTCCATCTTGAACCTGGTGCTGCAGGCCAGCTGGGTGGTGCAGCTGGTGATGTTGCTGCTGCTCAGCGTCTCCATCGCCAGCTGGGCGGCCATCTTCCGCAAGCTGTTTGCACTCAAGCGGGTGAAGTCACTCAACGAGGATTTTGAGCGCGAGTTCTGGTCGGGCACCAGCCTGAATGACCTGTTTGCCAGCGCAGCACAGAATGCCAAGAACGCAGGCCCGATGGAGCGAATTTTTGCCAGCGGCATGCGCGAATACCAAAAGCTGCGCGAGCGCCGCATCACCGACCCCGGCACGCTGCTGGACGGCGCCCGCCGCGCCATGCGTGCGAGCTTCCAGCGCGAGATGGATGTGGTGGAGTCCAGCCTGTCGTTCCTCGCATCGGTCGGCTCTGTCTCGCCTTACGTCGGCCTGTTTGGCACCGTGTGGGGCATCATGCATGCCTTCACCGGCTTTGCAGGCATGGAACAGATCACTCTGGCCACCGTGGCTCCCGGCATTGCCGAAGCGCTGGTAGCGACTGCCATTGGCCTGTTCTCGGCGATTCCTGCGGTGATCGCCTACAACCGGTTTGCGCGTGACATCGATCGCGTGGCCACGCACCTCGAAACCTTCATCGAAGAGTTCTCCAACATCCTGCAGCGCAACCTGGGCGCACAGCCTTCGCAATCGGCCTCTGGCCATTAAGGAGCCCGCATGCCCGCCATGGCGTCCCGCGGCCGAGGCCGTCGCACCATCAATGAAATCAACATGGTGCCTTTCATCGACGTGATGCTGGTGCTGCTCATCATCTTCATGGTGACGGCGCCCATGCTCACGCCCGGCATGATCGATGTGCCCAGTGTGGGCAAAGGCAAAAATGTGCCCAAGGTGGTGGCACAGGTGATCGTGAACAAGGACGGCTCGCTCCAGCTCAAGACGCCTGAAGTCACGCGCACCGTCACCCAGCGCGAAGTGGGTGAGGCTGCCCTGCGCTGGCAAAAAGACCAGAGCAAGGACACCGCCGTCATCATCAGCGCGGACAAGGGCGTGCAATACGAAGCCGTGGTCAAAGCCATGGATGCCCTGCAAAAAGCCGGCGTGCAGCGCGTGGGTCTTTCTGTCAAGCAAGGCGGCTGATACCGCAGCGTCACCAGGCCATCCATGCACGCTCACGACGAACGCGACCAGTTCTCTCCCCCCTCAACGCCCGGCCGCCTGCGCGCGGTGGCAATGGCCGTTGTGGTACACGCCGCATTGATCGCGGCGCTGACCATGGGTGTGAACTGGACCACGACGACCGACCAGCCAGCGGTGGAAGCCGAGCTGTGGTCAGCGGTTCCGCAGCAGGCCGCGCCCGCACTCGTGGCTCCGCCCCCACCGCCTGCGCCTCCCACGCCCGCAGAGCCGCCCCCGCCACCCGCTGCCGTGGTGCCGCCGCCTCCCCCACCTGCGCCACGGGCTCAGGAAAAGCCTGACACCCGCGAAGCGGACATTGCCATCGAGCGCGAGAAAAAGCGGCTGGAGCAGGAAAAGCGTGAACGCGCCGAACAGCAGGAGCGAGAAAAGCGCGAACGTGAGCGCCGCGAGAAGCTGGAAGCCGAGAAAAAAGAGCGCCTGCAAAAAGAAAAAGAACGCGAGAAGGAACGTGAAAAAGAGCGCGAGCTGAAGGAAAAGCAGGAAGCACAAAAACGCGCCGAGCAAAAGAAGCAGGCTGAAGAAAAGCGCCGTGCCGAAGAGGCCGAAGCCAAGCGCAAGGCCACGGCGGAAGCCGAAGCCAAACGCAAGGCAGAAGCCGACGCGAAGCGCCGGGCCGAAGCCGAAGCCAAGGAACTGGCCGCCTTGCGTGACGCCAACATGCGCCGCATGCAAGGCCTGGCGGGCGCCACGGGCGGCGAAAACGCCACAGGCAAAGACAAGGTTACCTCGGGCCCCTCAGGCAGCTACGGCGGCAAGGTGGCAGCCAAGGTCAAGCCCAACCTCGTGTACCCCGATGCTATTTCGGGCAACCCCCGGGCCGTGGTGGAAGTGCGTGCGGCGCCCGACGGGACCATCGTCGGCAAAAAGCTAATCCAGTCCAGTGGCAACAAGGCATGGGACGACGCCGTGTTGCGCGCCCTGGAAAAGACGGAAACCTTGCCACGCGATGTGGATGGGCGTGTACCTTCCTCACTGGAGATTGGCTTCAGGCCACAGGATTGAACGAGAGAGTGGCGCCTGGGGCTTGCCACCACAAGCCACCCAGGTGGGCCGCGATTTCAAGACAAAACGACCTCTAGCGCTTGTCAGACAAGCGCAAGCAGCTATATTTTTTATAGCATGTCATCAAACCTGTAGCTCAAGGCGCCACTGGCTGGCGCTCTCGCAGCCAGCGCACGGCATCTGCCTGTTTGCCAAACTGGGCCCAGTCCAGCGCCGTTTTGCCGTGCGCGTCGCGGCTCCACAAATCCACGCCTTGCGCTTGCAACCACTCCAAAGCGGCCAGGCGCCCTTTGGCCGCCGCCAGCATGGCCGGTGTCTCGCCACGGCTTGCCGGGGCAGGCTCCACCAGTGACTGGCCCTGCCCTTGCAGCCACGCCAGGCAAGGCACACAGCCGCTTTGCGCGGCCATGTGCACGGGGCCCCAGTCCCAGCGGTTGCGGGCCTGCAAGCTGGCACCCGCCTGCACCAGCCGTTGCGCCACGCCAAGGTGGCCGCCATAGAAGGCCCGCAGCAAGGCGGTGTCACCCCGCTCACTGTCTTTCTGCGTCTGTCGAAAATCCACCTGCGCCCCAGCCTGGAGCAACAGTTCCACATGCTCCTGCTGCCCGCGATGGGCCGCGAGCATGAGCATGGAAGAACCACTGTCGGCCAGCAAATTGGGGTTGGCGCCCTGCTGCAGCGCCTGCGCCAGGGCTCGTGCATTTCCTGCGTTCTGGGCGTCGATGAGCTGGGCATCCGCGGGGGCCCAGATGCGTTCCACCTGTGGAGCACGGGCAGCCTGCTGGTGCCGGGCGGGGTTCCAGGCCAGAACCCGGGCATCCATCACCCATGCGCACGCCAGCGCTGCGACCAACAAGCCGCCCCACGCAGGCCGGGAATGCTCCGTTGCCACCGCCCGCTGCAACCCTGGCGTGAAGCGGCCTTGACGGTCCTTCCAAGCACGCGCGATCGCTTGACCTATGGCACGCGCAGTGCCCGTGCCATGCACACCAGGGGTGAGCCTGGTCAACTCACCCTGTGCATTTTTGGCATGCACGGCGTAGTAGTCTCGCTTCGCGGCGCCAGCGCCATTCGTAAAAAACAGTTTGTAGACCAGGGACTGGCTGGCAGCACCGGGCAACTGAATCCGTTGCGACCAGAGCCACGAGCCTCTTGCCACCAGCAGACCATCGTCCAGCACGCTCAAAGTCCAGCGCCGGGTTGCAGCGTGCAGCAGCCACCCCAGCAACACCAGCAACACCAGCCAGGCCAACATGCCCCACAGGCTCTGTGGTAGCACGAGCGCGCCGGGCTGCAGGCGGGCATGGATCCACCCATCGCCCACCAATGCGGCAGCAGCCACCACGGCAGACCAGCGCCAAGGCGTTTGCCCAAACTGCAGACTCCATCCACCGGCCCCTTCGCGCACCTGAACATTGACAGGCAGCCGTGATGCGCCCGGTGAAGCCGCGCCGCCCTCTTCCCCCGCGTCAACCGGTCCAATAGGAATTTCCTCCTGCCAAGCTGCCGAAGGAGCGTACGGATCCACCTCCAACCGTGCCCCTATCGCGGTGGATGCTTGAACGGGCAAGTCATAAGCCAGCTCCAGACTTCCCTCGGCCCCCAGCAGCTCCAACCGCCAGTCCACACGCTCGCCACTGCGCTGGGCACCATGCGTGGGCGCATCGTCTGGAAGGGAAAACCGGGCCACTAGGCGCAGATGCCCATCACCCAGTGCCAGGCGGCGCGTGCCAGCCTCCAGGGTCTGCACGCGCCGCTCGGGTGAGCCTGAACTGGCTTCGTCCACACGGTATTGCGCCACGCGCAGCTGGAATTGGTCAGCAGCCGGGTGCTGCGCTGCGCGGGGCGGTAGCACCAGCGTCACTTCAACGGGCTGCCCAGCCCTGGGCCGTGACGGCAGTCCCGTCATGACCAGCCCACGGTAGCGCCACACCTTGCGGGTTTGATGTACAGCAGCCCAGGCCATGCCCACGCCAATGGCTACAAAAACACCCAGAAGCGCCTTGACCCACCAGGGTGCGCGAGCGTCGCTCCAGAACAGCGCCGCCATGGGAAAAGAAATACCGCACCAGAAGAGCGTGAAGGCCCACAGGCCCCAGTGGCTGTTGGTCAGCGGGTTTGGCGGTGAATCTTCTGGCGCCGTTGCATCGCGGCCCGACAACAGCCGCCACAGCATCCAGCCAGCGGCCAGGCCCACCCCGGTAAAGACCAGTGCAAACGGCAAGCGAAAGATTTGCAACCGCCAGCGGATGGACGGGTCTACCAGGGCTTGAGAGGGCTGCGCGGGGTTGACCCAGACCGTGATGGGGCGCCCTTGTTGCTGCGCCTGGTGCAGCGTCTGAAACCATCGCTCCTGCCAATCACCCACGTTGTCGGCACCCGCTTGGGGGGCCAACCCCACGCGCTGACTTTCGTAGGATTTGCCAGCGATTTCGTAGCGATAGCGCACCAGCACCTGGTAGGCGGTGCCTCCCTCACTGCCCGCATGTTTGCGAATCTGGGCGTCCAGCACCTGCGCTGGCACAGGCTGCCACGACTGGACTGACAACGCAGCCTGCAAGGTAGAGGCCAGGGGACGCAGCCCGGCCCAGTAACCCACGGCCGTGAAGAGGACCGCAAACACGGCACAAAACACCACCAACACGCCCCGCCCCACTGCCGTTCTTCCTTCTGCCATGGCTCCTCCTTTTTGTTGTTATGGCCTTTAGCATAGTGACGAATTCATGACGATTTGGTGACAACGCCCAACAAAAAACGGCCCCGAAGGGCAATGCCGCTCAGTTAAGTCTGAGCGGCATTTTTTTGACGGGATACTGGGTC
>NZ_JAEFCH010000054.1:0-18593 GCF_016406015.1 Acidovorax sp. IB03
TCCAAATTCCCAACGAAAAAAATGCCAGTCAGCTCTTAACTGACTGGCATTGGGCAGGGGCCGGGTTTTTTGAGTAAGGCTCCGCGGCGCGAAGTTACTTCTTCTGGCGGTACTTGCGCAGAGCAGCAATCTGGGCAGCCATCACAGCCAGTTCTGACTGGGCCTTGGCCAAATCGAGATCGCTCTTGGCGTTCTTGAGCGCTTCTTCGGCAGCTGCCTTGGCGGCATTTGCCTTTTCATCGTCCAGATCCTTGCCGCGGATGGCGGTGTCAGACAGAACCGTCACGCAGTTGGGCTGAACTTCCAGAATGCCACCGGCCACGAAAACAAACTCTTCGTTGCCGTCTGCCATTTCGATGCGCACCGAACCGGGTTTGATGCGGGTGATCAGCGGGGTATGGCGGGGGTAAATGCCCAACTCGCCAGCTTCACCAGGCAACGCGACAAAACGCGCTTCACCCGAGAAGATGGACTCTTCGGCGCTGACCACATCAACGTGGATAGTGTTCATCATTGCTCCTAGGAAAAGGTGGGGGCTTGACTGCTACAGGGGGCTGAACAAATCAGTTGCTCAGCCCTCGGGCAATCAGGCAACCTTCTTGGCCTTTTCGAAGGCTTCGTCGATGGTACCGACCATGTAGAACGCTTGTTCTGGCAGGTGATCGCATTCGCCGTTCACAATCATCTTGAAACCACGGATGGTTTCCGACAGTGGAACGTACTTGCCAGGCGAGCCCGTGAACACTTCAGCCACGTGGAAAGGCTGCGACAGGAAACGCTGGATCTTCCGAGCGCGGGCCACGGCCAGCTTGTCTTCGGGAGCCAGTTCGTCCATGCCCAGAATGGCGATGATGTCGCGCAGTTCCTTGTAGCGCTGCAGGGTACCCTGCACAGCACGGGCCGTCGCGTAGTGGTCTTCGCCCACCACGTTAGGGTCCAGCTGACGGCTGGTGGAGTCCAGAGGATCCACGGCAGGGTAGATACCCAGCGAAGCGATGTCACGGGACAACACCACGGTGGAGTCCAAGTGAGCGAACGTCGTGGCAGGCGATGGGTCGGTCAAGTCATCCGCTGGCACGTACACTGCCTGGATGGAAGTGATCGAACCGACCTTGGTGGACGTAATACGCTCTTGCAGGCGGCCCATTTCTTCGGCCAGCGTAGGCTGGTAGCCCACGGCGGAAGGCATACGGCCCAGCAGAGCGGACACTTCGGTACCGGCCAGCGTATAGCGGTAGATGTTGTCCACGAAGAACAGCACGTCACGGCCTTCGTCACGGAAAGATTCCGCAATGGTCAGACCTGTCAGGGCCACGCGCAGACGGTTGCCTGGGGGCTCATTCATCTGACCGTACACCATGGCCACCTTGGAGTCTTCGAGCTTCTCCAGGTTCACCACGCCGGAATCGGCCATTTCGTGATAGAAGTCGTTCCCTTCGCGGGTACGCTCACCCACACCAGCGAACACCGACAGACCGCTGTGGGCCTTGGCGATGTTGTTGATGAGTTCCATCATGTTCACGGTCTTGCCCACACCGGCGCCACCGAACAGACCCACCTTACCGCCCTTGGCGAACGGGCAGACCAAGTCGATCACCTTGATGCCGGTTTCCAGCAGTTCCTGCGATGGCGACAGTTCGTCGTACGCAGGAGCCTTGCGGTGAATGGAAGCCGTCAGTTCCTGACCCACAGGACCACGCTCGTCGATGGGCGTGCCCAGCACGTCCATGATGCGGCCCAGGGTGGCCTTGCCCACGGGCACTGTGATGGGGTTGCCAGTGTTGGTCACCATCAGGCCACGGCGCAGGCCGTCGGACGAACCCAGGGCAATGGTACGCACCACGCCGTCGCCCAGCTGTTGCTGAACTTCCAGCGTCAGAGCCGAACCTTCCAGCTTCAGAGCATCGTAAATCTTGGGCATCTGGTCGCGTGGGAACTCAACGTCCACCACAGCGCCGATACATTGAACAATCTTGCCTTGCACTTGAGCCATTTTTCGCTCCAATAATGTTGTATGTCGAGCTGCTTACACAGCGGCGGCGCCTGCGACGATTTCCGAAAGTTCTTTCGTGATCGCTGCTTGACGCGTCTTGTTGTAGACCAGCTTCAACTCACCAATGACGCTGCCGGCGTTGTCCGTTGCGGCCTTCATGGCCACCATGCGCGCCGATTGCTCAGACGCCATGTTTTCTGCAACTGCCTGGTAAATCAGCGACTCGACATAGCGCACCAGCAGCTCGTCGATCACGGTTTGTGCGTCCGGCTCATAGATGTATTCCCAGCTATGTTCCGTCTTGTCAGCCTGCATCTGCTCGGACGACAGTGGAAGCAGTTGCTCCACCACCGACTCTTGCTTCATGGTGTTGATGAACTTGGTGTAGCTCAGATACACCGCGTTGATCTTGCCTTCCGCATAGGCGTCCAGCAGCACCTTCACAGGGCCAATCAGCTTGTCCAGATGGGGCGTATCGCCCAGACCTGTCACATGCGAAACCACCTTGGCACCCACCCGGTTCAGGAAACTGAAGCCCTTGTTGCCAATGGCTACGGTTTCCGCAGAGATGCCTGCCGCTTGAAGTTCACGCAGCTTGGTCGTCACCGTGCGCAGCACGTTGGTGTTCATGCCACCGCACAAACCCTTGTCCGTGGTGACCACGATGACGCCTGCCACTTTCGCATCGTTCACTTGCATGAACGGATGCGTGTACTCAGGGTTGGCCTTGCCGAGGTTGGCTGCAATGTTGCGGATCTTTTCGCTGTAGGGACGAGCTGCACGCATCCGGTCCTGCGCCTTGCGCATTTTGGATGCGGCCACCATCTCCATGGCTTTGGTGATCTTCTTGGTGTTTTCCACCGATTTGATCTTGCCGCGTATTTCCTTGCCTGCTGCCATGATGGCTCCTCGTCCGGATTAAGCGAACGTCTTCTTGAACGCGGCGATGGCAGCGGTCAATTCGGCTTCAGCATCCTTGTCCATGGCCTTGGCCTGTTCCAGCTTGGCCAGCAATGCGGCGTGGCTGGTTTTCAGGAATTGGTGCAGGCCGTGTTCGAAGCTCAGAACCTTCTTGACGTCGATATCGTCCATGAAGCCCTTGTTCACAGCGAACAGCGTTGCGCCCATCAACGAGATGGACAGGGGGCTGTACTGTGCTTGCTTGAGCAATTCGGTCACGCGGGCGCCGCGGTCCAGCTGCTTGCGGGTGGCTTCGTCCAGATCGGAAGCGAACTGCGCGAACGCAGCCAGTTCACGGTACTGGGCCAAGTCGGTACGGATACCGCCGGACAGGTTCTTCACCAGCTTGGTCTGGGCAGCACCACCCACGCGCGACACCGAGATACCGGCGTTGATGGCGGGACGGATACCGGCGTTAAACAGGCTGGTTTCCAGGAAGATCTGACCGTCAGTGATCGAAATCACGTTGGTAGGCACGAATGCAGACACGTCACCGGCTTGCGTTTCGATGATAGGCAGAGCTGTCAACGAACCGGTCTTGCCCTTGACTTCACCCTTGGTGAAGGCTTCGACGTAGTCAGCGTTCACGCGGGCTGCGCGCTCCAGCAGACGGCTGTGGAGATAGAACACGTCGCCAGGATAAGCTTCGCGGCCTGGTGGACGACGCAGCAGCAGAGAAACTTGGCGGTAGGCCACAGCTTGCTTGGACAGGTCGTCGTACACGATCAGGGCGTCTTCGCCGCGGTCGCGGAAGTACTCACCCATCGTGCAGCCAGAGTAGGCCGACACGTATTGCATCGCTGCGGATTCAGAAGCGGAAGCAGCAACGACGATGGTGTATTCCATCGCGCCAGCTTGCTCCAGAGCACGCACCACGTTCTTGATCGAGGAAGCCTTTTGGCCGATCGCCACGTAGATACAGGTAACGCCCTGGCCCTTTTGCGCAATGATCGCGTCGATGGCCACAGCGGTCTTGCCGGTCTGACGGTCACCAATGATCAGCTCGCGCTGACCACGGCCCACAGGAACCATGGAGTCGATGGACTTCAGGCCGGTTTGCAGAGGCTGGTCCACAGACTTACGTGCGATCACGCCAGGAGCAACCTTCTCGATCACGTCGGTGAGCTTGGCGTTGATGGGGCCCTTGCCGTCGATAGGCTGACCCAGCGCGTTCACCACGCGGCCCACCAGCTCGGGGCCCACGGGCACTTCCAGAATGCGGCCCGTGCACTTGACGGTGTCGCCTTCGGAGATGTGTTCGTACTCACCCAAAATCACGGCGCCGACGGAGTCGCGCTCGAGGTTCAGAGCCAGACCATAGGAGGCTTGACCGTCCTTGGTGGCAGGGAACTCCAGCATTTCGCCTTGCATCACGTCCGACAGGCCGTGAACGCGCACGATACCGTCAGACACAGACACCACGGTGCCCTGGTTGCGGATATCGCTGCTGGCGGCCAGCCCTTCGATGCGGCTCTTGATGAGTTCAGAAATTTCTGCGGGATTGAGTTGCATGACTCTTTCCTTCTTTCTTTGGTTCGCTAAGACCTCGCTGCGCGTTACGCAACAAGGGCCGCTTTCATTTGTTCAAGACGGGCCTTGACCGAAGTGTCCAGCACTTCGTCACCCACCACTACGCGAATGCCACCGATCAGGGACTCGTCCAGCTGAACGGAGAGATTGAGCTTGCGGCCGAAGCGCTTTTCCAGCGCTCCACCCACTTCAGCCAGCGCGGCATTGTCCAGAGGAAATGCGCTTTGCACCACGGCATCCGAGGAGCCGCTGCGGCGATTCACGAGGGCACGATACTGCACAGCCACTTCGCCCAGCGCATTGATACGCCCGTTGTCGATGATGGTGCGCAGGAAGTTTTTGGCCATGTCGGGCAGCGCAGAACGCGCAACACCCGTAAAAACGGCAAACACCTGGTCTGCCGTTACCTTGGGGTTGTCCGCCAGCTGGCGAAGCTCGGGGGTGGCGGCAATCGCCGCCAGCTCGTCGAGCCAGACAGTCGTGCTGTCCAGATCGACGCCCGCGCTGGCAGTCATAGCCTTGAACAAGGCTTCTGCGTAAGGGCGAGCAATGGTGGCGAGTTCAGCCATGTTGTCCCCTTACAGCTCGGTCTTCAGGCGGTTAAGCAAGTCTGCATGGACACCGGCATTGACTTCCTTGCGGAGAATCTGCTCGGCACCCTTGACAGCCAACGCGGCCACCTGCTCGCGCAGGGCTTCACGTGCTCGCACCGTCTGTTGCTCAACCTCAGCCTGGGCAGCAGCCACAATCTTGTTGGCTTCTTCCGTGGCACGGGCTTTGGCTTCTTCGATGATGGCTTGGGCACGGCGGTCGGCGTCCGCAAGACGCGAGGCCGTCTCATTGCTGGCTTGGGCCAATTCCTTCTTCACCAGCTGGTCAGCAGCGGCGAGTTCGGTCTTGGCACGTTCGGCAGCAGAGAGGCCATCGGCGATTTTCTGGGCTCGTTCATCCAACGCCTTGGTGATGGGCGGCCACACGAATTTCATCGTGAACCACACCAGCACGAAAAAGACGATGATCTGAAAGAACAGGGTCGCGTTGATACTCACGGCAACACCTTTCTAAGAGATGGCGTTGACGGGAATTACTTTGGAACGCTGGCCAGGAACGTAGCGGCAAAGGGGTTTGCGAAAGCAAACAGCAGAGCGATAGCAACACCGATCAGGAACGCAGCGTCGATCAGACCGGCCAAGATGAACATCTTGGTTTGCAGTTCGTTGATCAGTTCAGGCTGGCGAGCAGAAGATTCCAGGAACTTGCCACCCATCAGAGCGATACCGATCGAAGCGCCGATAGCGCCGAGGCTCACAATCAGACCGCAAGCCAGAGCGACGAAGCCGAGAATGTTTTCCATGATTACTCCTGAGTGAAAAAAGAAAGGTTAAAGAGAAAGGAAACGAAAACGAAACAAAGGGTCAGTGGGCCTCATGGGCCTGGCCGAGGTAAATCAGCGCCAGCATCATGAAAATGAACGCCTGCAAGGTAATCACCAAGATGTGGAAGATTGCCCAGAGCGAACCCGCAATGACGTGCCCCACGGGGAGCAGCACACCAGGAAGCGACATTGCAGCAGCGCCACCCATCAGGGCGATCAGCAGGAACACCAACTCACCAGCGTACATGTTGCCGAACAACCGCATGCCATGCGAAACCGCCTTGGCCACGTATTCGATGATCTGCATGGTCACGTTGATGAGACCCAGGATCACGGCAAAAAGAGGGTTCTTGCTAGAGCCGAATGGTGCGCTCACCAGTTCGTGGCCCCAGCCACCAGCGCCCTTGATCTTGACGCTGTAGTACAAGCTCAGCAACAGAATGGAAACGGCCAAGCCCAGCGTGGTGGACAGGTCAGCCGTGGGCACGACACGCAGGTAAGCGTGGTGCGGATCGTGGCCCATCGCGGCATAGATCTTGGTCCAGATGGCGGGCAGCAGATCCACGGGCAGCATGTCCATGGCGTTCATCATGAAAATCCAGACGAACACAGTCAGCGCCATCGGAGCAATGAACTTGCGGCTGTTGGCGTTCTTGATATTGGCCTTGGTTTGGGTGTCCACCATTTCCACCAGGATTTCCACAGCCGCCTGGAAGCGACCAGGAACACCGGAAGTGGCCTTGCGCGCACCCAGCCACAAAATGAACAAGCCAATGAAACCAACCACCAGAGCGGTGATCAAAGAGTCGATGTTGACCACCGAGAAGTCAACAATGGCTTTTTGCGGAATGTTCTGCAAATGCTGCAAATGGTGAACGATATATTCACTTGCGGTCGGGGCATGCGCTTCTGCGGCCATCGGACTACTCTTCTCTATATCAATCGGTTTTTCGAACACCGGGCCGCACCATCAGTGCAACCCAGTACGTTTTCATTGTGATCACCAACCCCGCCACCAGAGCGGGCCAGTTCAGACCTGGCACCACCCGGGGCGCGGCAACCAGCAGTGCAATCGTGAGCACAATCTTGGCTGCTTCCCACCCAACGAATCCCAGCATGGCAAGACCCGGGCGAGGTGCTGATTTCTGGCGCAAAACGCCATACGCAAACAGCGCCGCTGGAACCACCACCGCCAAGGAACCATAGGCGGCCGACCAACCCGCGCGGACATCTTGAGTCCACATCCAGGCGACCAACGCCACCACCACTCCAACCAGCGACTGCCCCAGCACCACCTTCCATGGCGATACCGGCGGATTGCGACGCCGCCACTGCTCAGCCTCTTGGGCTGTCAGGGGCTTGAAATCAGAATCTTCAGCCTCAGTTTCGGTCTCTGGCGCGATTGTTTTCATCGGTGAATGACGTCCGCGTTAAAGACCGCAACTTTTACAAAGCCTCTAATTATAAGTAAAAACCCGTTGGTGCATGGAAAATTCCACATGGCGGGTACAAATGCGGTGCGCCGCCCCTTCTGCTTGTGGTGATGCACCAACGAGAAACCATCGCTTCCAAGGCCTGAAACAAGCGGCAAAACGAGCGCCTTGGCGCACAATGCGGCGCTATCGATCCGGGCGCCAAGACACACCCGAAAAGCCTAGCCCGCTACCAAAAACGAAGCACTACCGACCATGACATCTTCTGTGCCCCCTTCATCCAACGGCCTGGACGACACCACCCCAGACCCTCGCAAAGATTCGCTCATCGAATACCCCTGCTTGTTCCCGGTCAAGGTCATGGGGCTCAAGACGGATGACTTTTTTCTGCAGATGGCAGCGTTGGCCCAGCGCCACGACCCGTTTCTGGACCCTGCCAGCATCGCCCAGCGCGACAGCTCAGGCGGCAAATACATCAGCCTGACCATCACCATCACGGCCACCAGCCGCGAGCACCTGGACAACTTCTACCGCGCACTCACCTCACACCCTCTGGTGAAGTACGCCCTGTAAGCCATGGCCATCGAGACGCGCATGCTGGGCCGCGTGGACTATGCGGCCACCGTGCAGTCCATGCAGGACTACACCGCCACACGCACGCCAGACAGCCCTGATTTGCTCTTGATTTGTGAGCACCCACCGCTTTACACACAAGGGCTAGCAGGCAAAAAAGATCACATCCTGAACCCGGGTGAAATTCCGGTGATCGCCACCAATCGCGGCGGGCAGGTCACCTTCCACGGGCCGGGGCAGGTGGTGGCCTATCCGCTCATCGACCTGCAACGCGCGGGTTACTACGTCAAGGAATACGTCTACCGCGTGGAAGAAGCCGTGATCCGCACCCTGGACCATTTCGGCGTCACCGGTCACCGCGTCGCGGGTGCGCCCGGCATCTACGTGCGGCTGGACGATCCCCACAGCCACGCCCTGCTGCCGCAGCGCCCCCAAAAGCGCGAAGGCACCGCAGCGCCAGAACCCGACTTCACCGGCCTGGGCAAGATCGCCGCGTTGGGCATCAAGGTGAGCCGCCACTGCACCTACCACGGCGTGGCGCTCAACGTGGACATGGACCTGGAGCCCTACGGCCGCATCAACCCTTGCGGTTACGCAGGTTTGCAAACCGTGGACCTTTCTACAATCGGGGTCTCGACCACCTGGGAAGAAGCCGCGCAGGTGCTGGGCCAACAGCTCAGCATGCGTCTGGCACCCTGATTCCCCCCACGCCGCCCCACACGCCATGAGCACTCCTGAAGTCGTCCGCGAAGCGCAATCCACCGAAGCCTACAACCCCTTGGCCAAACAGAAGGCTGCGGCCAAGCTGTCGCGCATTCCAATCAAGGTCGAGCAAGGCGAAGTGCTCAAGAAGCCCGACTGGATTCGTGTGAAGGCAGGCAGCCCCACCACGCGCTTCTACGAGATCAAGGAAATCCTGCGCGAGCACAAGCTGCACACGGTGTGCGAAGAAGCCTCGTGCCCCAACATTGGCGAGTGCTTTGGCAAGGGCACGGCCACCTTCATGATCATGGGTGACAAGTGCACGCGCCGCTGCCCGTTCTGCGACGTGGGCCATGGCCGCCCCGACCCGCTGGACAAGGACGAGCCGCTGAACCTGGCACGCACCATTGCCGCCCTCAAGCTCAAGTATGTGGTGATTACCAGCGTGGACCGCGACGACCTGCGCGATGGCGGCTCGGGCCATTTCGTGGAATGCATCCAGCGCATTCGCGAACTCTCGCCCAGCACGCAGATCGAGATCCTCACGCCCGACTTCCGCGGCCGCGATGACCGCGCCCTTGAAATCCTCAAGGCCGCGCCGCCCGACGTGATGAACCACAACCTGGAGACCGCACCGCGCCTGTACAAGGAAGCGCGACCCGGCTCCGACTACCAATTCAGCCTGAACCTGCTCAAGAAGTTCAAGGAACTACACCCCAACGTGCCTACCAAGAGCGGCATCATGGTGGGCCTGGGCGAGACGGACGAAGAGATACTGCAGGTGATGCGCGACATGCGCGCACACAACATCGACATGCTGACGATTGGCCAGTACCTCGCCCCCAGCAACAGCCACCTGCCCGTGCGCCGCTACGTTCACCCCGACACCTTCAAGATGTTCGAGGAAGAGGCCTACAAGATGGGCTTCAGCCACGCCGCCGTGGGCGCCATGGTGCGCAGCAGCTACCACGCCGACCAGCAGGCCCACGCCGCCGGCGTGTAAGCCCGGCCGCAGCACGCCCCAATCGCCATGCAGCCCGCCGCCGCAGATGCCCTGTCACTGCGGCGCTACGGGCCTTCGCCCGGCAGCCACAGCCACAATCACTTCCAGGTGCTGTTCGGCCTGGAAGGCGCGCTGGAGCTGGAGATTGAAGGCCGAGGGCAACGCGTGGCCCAGGGCGAATGCTGCGTGATCAGACCCGGCGCGCGACACGACTTTGAAGCCCAGCGGGGCAGCTTGTGCCTGGTGCTGGACAGCACCCAACCCGGCTGGGCGCAGTGCCTGCAGCGCGCGGCAGCACCACCTTCCCACGCACACCCGTTGGCGCAGTACCTGGCCCATGCTCTGCAGCAGGGGCGGCCCCTGGCGCAAGCCCATGGACCGGCGCTGCTGCTGGAGGCCTGGCTGGCAGGTGGCTCCGGCACACCACCTTCGCCCGCGCACAGCCTGCCCACTGGCGCGCCCTCCGCTTCTGGCAACTCCCGCCGGCGTGCCATTGACTGGGAGCGGCTGCAGCAATGGGCAGCGCGCGAATGGCACCAGGAAATCACCGTGGCCGACCTGGCCCGGCGTGTGCACCTCAGCCCCAGCCAGTTCACCGCACGCTGCCGCGATGAGCTGGGCCTGGGCGCCATCGAGTGGCTGCGCCAACAGCGCCTGGCCCACGCACGGCTTTTGCGGGCCAGCGGCATGCCAGTGGCCGCGGTAGCGAGCGCCACGGGGTACCGATCTCCTTCAGCATTGACGGCCGCCTTGCGCCGCGATGCGCTGGCCGAGCAGGCAGCAAAAACCCAGTGACCCCAAAGCACGGCTGAGCGTGCCCGCCACGGCCGCCACAACCATCGCAGCGCGACGATATTCCGGTGCTGCACGACGATGGAGTGCCCTGCAAAACGCATACAGTCGGCGCATGTCTTCTTCTCCCTTGCAAGCCAATCTCTACGCCCTGGGCGCCATTGCCCTGTGGGCTTCTCTCGCCTCGCTGGGCGTGTCGCTCACGCACATTCCGCCCTTCTTGCTCACCGGCATCACGCTCATCATCGGCAGCGTGCCGGCCTGGCCCTTTGTGCTGCGCGATCCGTCGCAGTGGCGTATTCCCATGCGCACGCTGGCACTGGGCGTTTATGGCCTGTTTGCGTACCACTTCCTGCTGTTCATCGCGCTGCGGCATGCGCCGCCGGTGGAGGCCAACCTCGTCAACTACCTGTGGCCCCTGTTCATCGTGGTGCTGGCCCCGGTGGTGTTGCCCGGCGTGGCGCTGCGGGTGCCGCATGTCGTGGCGGCCCTGCTGGGGTTTGGCGGCGCAGCGATTGCCATCGTGGGCGGCCGTGAACTGAGTGGCACGCTGGCCTGGGGCTACATTCCCGCAGCGGCGGCGGCGTTCATCTGGGCTACCTATTCGTTGATGACCAAACGCGTCACGGCCTTCCCCACCACCGCGATTGGCTTGTTCGGGCTGGTTTCCGGCGCCTTGTCGCTGCTGTGCCATGTGCTGCTGGAGCCCAGCGTGACACTGCAGGCGCGCGACTGGAGCTTGCTGGCCGTGCTGGGCCTGGGCCCGCTGGGCGGCGCGTTTTACCTGTGGGACAAGGCCTTGAAGCTGGGCGATGCGCGGCACATCGGCATCCTGAGCTACATCACACCGCTGGCGTCCACCGCGCTGCTGATCGTGGTCAGTGGCCGCAGTTTCAGCTGGAGCATTGGCCTGGCCACGGCCATGATCATCAGCGCTGCGGTGATGGGGATGCGGGCTCGCTAGCGCGGTTCACTATGAACCAAAAGTGGCTCTAGCGCTTTCAAATCAAGCGCAAGTAGCTATTAAAAATATAGCAGTTCAAGTGCTTTTGGCGTCACCAGCCATCACGCGGCTGGCACTTCGCCCTGCAGCACTTGCTGCGCCCAAGGGGCCAGCTTGCGGGTGTCGGCCCGCAACACCTCCTGCTTCACGGCCAAAATCTGCGCGGGGTGCATGGAGAAGCTGCGCAGCCCCAGGCCCAGCAGCAGGCGCGTCATGCTTACATCGCCCGCCGTTTCGCCACACACCGACACCACCTTGCCCTGCGCGTGGCCTTCCGCAATCACGTCGGCCACCAGCCGCAGCACGGCGGGGTGCAGCGGGTCGTACAGGTGGGCCACGGACTCGTCAGCACGGTCAATTGCCAGCGTGTACTGGATCAAATCGTTGGTGCCAATGGACAGGAAGTCGAAATACTTGAAGAAGGTGCGCACCATGAGCGCCGCGGCGGGGATTTCGATCATCGCCCCCAGTTGCACAGGGCCGTAGGCCACGCCCCGCGCATCCAGCTCGGCACGGGCCAGATCGACCTGGGCCAGCGTCTGGGTGATTTCAGACACATGCGCCAGCATGGGAAACAGCAGCTTGACCTTGCCATGCGCCGCCGCACGCAGCACCGCACGCAGCTGGGTGCGGAACATGGCCGGGTCGGCCAGGCTCCAGCGGATGGCGCGCAGCCCCAGGGCGGGGTTCAGGTAGCTGTCCTTGTGGCCCTTGTCCAGCGGCTTGTCCGCACCCACGTCGATGGTGCGGATGGTGACGGGCAGGCCCTGCATGCCATCCAGCGCCTGGCGGTAGGCCTGGTACTGGGCTTCCTCACCCGGCAGGTTGCCGGTTTTGCCCATGAAAAGAAATTCACTGCGGAACAGGCCCACGCCCACCGCACCAGCCTTCACCGCGGCGGGGGCGTCATCGGGCTGTTCGATGTTGGCCAGCAGTTCGATCTTCTGGCCGTCGATGGTGACGGCCGGGGTGTGGCGCAGGCGGGCCAGGCGCTCGCGCTCCAGTTCGCCTTGACGCTGGCGAAAACCATACTCGGCCAGGATGATGGGCGAAGGGTCCACGATCATCACGCCGGCATCGCCGTCGATGATGACCCAGTCGTCCTGCCGCACCAGCTGGCTGGCTGCGCGTGCGCCCACCACGGCCGGAATGTCCATGCTGCGCGCCACGATGGCGGTGTGCGAGGTCTTGCCACCCACATCCGTCACAAAGCCGGCAAATACGCTTTGCTTGAACTGCAGCATGTCGGCCGGCGACAGGTCGTGCGCCACCAGCACCAGGGGCACGTCCACCGTGTCGTCCAGCAGCAGGTCTTGCTGCGTCTTGCGCCGCTGGCTCACGGGGGGCGCCACAGGGCTGGCCACGCCCTTCATGTAGCGCAGGATGCGCTCGACCACCTGCTCCAGGTCGGCCTTGCGTTCGCGCAGGTACTCGTCCTCCATCTCGTCGAACTGGCGCGCAATCACCTCCAGCTGGGTGGTCAGCGCCCATTCGCCGTTGTACAGGCGCTCGGTAATCCAGTGCTTGACGCCCTCTTCCAGGGCCTCGTCCTGCAGCAGCATCAGGTGCACATCCAGCAGCGCGCCCAACTCGTGCGGGGCGTCGGCAGGCATGTCGGCCTGCAGGCGCTGCAGCTCGTCCACCACCGTGTTGCGGCCCTGGCGCACGCGCTCGATCTCGGCCGCCACCTGCTCGGGCTGGATGAAGTAATGCGCCACATCCACCCGACTGGACGCCACCAGCACGGCGCGGCCAATGGCAATGCCCCGGGCAACGGCCAAGCCATGGATGGAAAAAGTCATTCGGCGGTCTCCTGTGTGCGGCCCGCCCTGCGGCGCTGGCGGGCCTGGGCGGGGGTCACTCCCCCTCGCCAAACTTGTCGGCAATCAGCGCCAGCAGCGCGTCCATGGCTTCCTGCTCGCGCTCTCCGTTGGTCTCCAATTCCACTTCGGTGCCCATGCCGGCGGCCAGCATCATCACGCCCATGATGCTTTTGGCGTTGATGCGGCGGTCGCCACGGCTCATGAACACGTCACAAGGGAAACTGCCCGCCAGCTTGGTGAGCTTGGCGGAGGCGCGGGCGTGCAAGCCCAGCTTATTGCTGATGGTCGTACGGGTCTTGATCATGGATAGGGCGTCGGGTCTGGTTTTGTGGTGCGGCAATGGCCACCTGCATAACCCCCTGGGTGCCCCCCACGACAGCGCGGGAGACGAGGGAATCCAGGGTTTCGGCACGGTAGCTGACCGCGCGCAGCAACATGGGAAGGTTGACCCCGGTGACCAGGCGGGAGTTCACGCCGTCCACCAGGCGCTGGGCCACGTTGCAGGGCGTGGCACCAAACACGTCGGTCAGCACCAGGGTGGACTCGGTGGCCAGGCCTGCAAGCAAGGCGCGCGCATTCGCCAGCGTCTGTTCTGGCGGCTCATGGGGCGGCACGTCCAGTGCGGCTAGGGCGTCGCCACAGTCGGCAAACACATGCAGCGCGCACTCGCGCAGCGCATGGGCCAGGGGGGCGTGGGCAATGAGAAGGATGCTGGTGCTCATGGGTGGGCGGTTTGCCAAGCATTATGGCGCGCGGCTGCTGTACGCCCCAGGTGAAAAGCGCACCGTTGCACGCTGAGCCAGCCACCCAGGTCAGCCGCGAGGGCCGTTGGCGGGCTCAACGCAGTTCCAGTCCGGCGAAAAAAGTGTCTGCCACGGCGGGCCGCGCTTTGTCGGCAAACACCACCGCGTGGTACACGCGCACCTCGCTGCCCAGCGCACGCGCAAACCAAGCCGTGTGGGCCGTGACGGCAGTGCCATCGGGCCGCTGGCCCTGCACCGTGGTGCGCACGGCCTGGGGCAACGCCATAGCGCCTGCGGGCACAAAGGGCTGCATCTGCGCAGGCGCAGCAGCGCCGGAAGCGGGCGCGTTGGCGGCAGGCACCGCCACGCCAATGCGCGCCAGCGTGGCGGCACGCCAATGCTCCAGTGCCACCCCGGCGCGCGCAGGGTCGGTCAGCGTGGCGTACGACACGGCAAACGTTGCGCCATCGGCATCACAGCTTAGCAACGAGAGTGCCAGCGGTGCGCCCGCCAGTTCAACGGTGCGCACTGCGTTGTCGGGCTTGCAGGGCAGCATGACCTGCAGGGCCGCATCGGGCACCGCCACACTGCGCCAATTCAGCGCCGGGCTGCAAGCGGCCAGGGCCACGGCCAGCGCCGCGCTGGCAACAACCATCCATCGTGTTTTCATGCAGCCATTATCGGCAGCAGCCCGGGGGCCAGGCTGAACTTTCTGCCCCCGACACGACTCCACCCATTCGCTGAATGTTGACCGCATGGGGTGGGTGGACTCCCCAACATCACGGACAATCAGCAGCATTCCCTGGGGCGCGACACGCACACCCCAGCGCTGAACGCCAGGGCTCCCGCTCAAGAGCCATCGGCCTTTGTGAACAAGAGGACATCATGGGTATGAAGCATTGGTTGGCCGGCGTGGCCGTTGCGGCGTTTGCGGCAGTGGGCGCCTACGTGTACCTGGACACCGGCCGCACCGCCGCGCCCGAGAGCACCTTTGTGCTGCTCGACGGCTCCAGCCAGACCACGGCCGACCTGCGCGGCAAGGTCACGCTGGTGAACTTCTGGGCCACCAGCTGCACCACCTGCGTGGCAGAGATGCCGGAAATCATCGCAACCCACCAGAAGTTCAACAGCCGCGGGTTTGACACCATTGCGGTCGCCATGAGCTACGACCCGCCCAGTTACGTGGTGAACTTTGCCGAAACGCGCAAGCTGCCCTTCAAGGTCGCCATTGACAACACCGGCGCGGTGGCCAAGGCCTGGGGCGATGTGCGCCTGACGCCTACCACCTACATCGTCAACAAGCGCGGCGAGATCGTGAAAAGCTACGTGGGCGCCCCCGACTTCCCCGCCCTGCACCAGCTGATTGAAAAGCTGCTGGCTGAAAGCTGATCGACCTGCACTTCCCCGCACCAAAAAGCAAAAGGCCCATTTCATACGAAATGGGCCTTTTGCGCTTTCTGGGCAAGCGCCAGCAGCTATCTTTTCAATAGCACCAGCAAGCCACCAGCCAATTACTTGGAACGGAATGCGTCGTGGCACGCCTTGCAGGTGCCTGCAGTCGCGCCGAACGAGGCCTTCAGGTTGTCGAGGTTGCCGGTCTTGGCGGCGGCGGCGAGCTTGGTGGCTTCGGCCTGCAGCTTGTCGGCATGCTCCTTGTACTTGGCTTGCTCGGACCAGATCGCGGGCAATGCCTTGGTGGGCGCGCCCTTGTCGGTGCCCGCGCCAAAGGCTTCCCATGGCAGCTTGGACATCACCGCCACGATGTCGGCGCTTTCCTGCGCAGCCTTGGCGTCGAACGGAGCTTTGCCGTTGGCCATGGCACCAATGCGGCCAAAGTGCTGGCCCATCACGAAAAACGCGCTTTGGCGGTATTTGATGGCGTCTTCGGCTTTGGCGAACTGGGCAGAGGCCGGGGCCGACAAAACGGCTGCGGCGGCGGTAACGATGAACGCGGCAAGTTTTTTCATGGTGGGACTTCCTTGGGTGTTGTGGGCGGGAGGCCATGGCCGTCCCGTGCGCAGTATGCCTGCTGCGGTTGACATTTGCAGGGCCCGCCGCAGTGCCTGAGCGGCAGCCTCGGCGCCCCGGCTTTGCGCAAGCCCCGCAGTCACCTTCCTGCCGCACAATCGGGCTTCTCAACCCGGCCACGGAGTCTTCATGCCCACCCACACCATTCGCATCTGGGACTTGCCCACCCGTCTGTTCCACTGGCTGCTGGCCGCCAGCGTGGTGGCATTGGTGGTGACTGCCAAGGTGGGCGGTAACGCCATGGTGTGGCACCTGCGGCTGGGGTATGTGGTGCTGGCGCTGCTGGCGTTCCGCTTGGTGTGGGGCCTGGTGGGCGGGCGCTGGTCGCGCTTTGCCAGCTTTGTGCCCACGCCCGGCCGCCTGTGGCGCTACCTGCGAGGCAGCAGTGCCGAGGCCGAGAGCGCAGGCCACTCGCCACTGGGGGCGCTGTCGGTGCTGGCACTGCTGGGGGTGCTGATAGCGCAGGTGGTCAGCGGGCTGCTCAGCGACGACGAAATTGCCTTTTCCGGGCCGCTCACCCGCTTCGTGTCGGGCGAATGGGTGGGCCGCGCCACCTGGTTCCATGCCGACGTGGGGCAATATCTCGTGATCGGCCTGGTGGTGCTGCACCTGCTGGCCATCGCCTACTACACGCTGGTGCGCCGCAAGACCCTGGTGCGCCCCATGCTGCATGGCGACAAACACTTGCCCACTGGCGTGCCAGCATCGCGTGACGACGCCCTCAGCCGCGTGGCTGCTGCACTGGTGCTGGCGGCCTGCGCAGCGTTGGCGTGGTGGGTGGCGGGGCTGGGCACGGTGTAATGCGGCACCGTTCGGGTGGTGGCGCCCCGGTCTGGCCAGAAGCTGGGCGAGGGGGATACCATCGCCTTTGCACGCCCACCTGCTATCGCAAAACCTTGCAGCGTTTCCTGGTGTGCCCGAAGCTGCAGTCTCATCGCGGCAGATGAAAATTGATCAAAAGTGGCTCTAGCGCCCACGTATAAAGCGCCAGCAGCTACGCTTTTGAGAGCATTTACCAACCGGTCTGCGACGGCCTGGAGAGCTTCGCTAAACTGCAGTTTTTCCCTGCCCGCTTCGTACCTTGGAAAAGCCTGCCGTTCTCCTGCGCCAGCCCAGCACGCCCCGCGACATGGAGCTGGTGCGCGACATCTTTCGCGAATACGCCCAAAGCCTTGCCATCGACCTGTGTTTTCAAGGCTTTGACGAAGAGTTGGCCGCCTTGCCCGGCGACTATGCCCCGCCACGCGGCGCACTGCTGCTGGCCGAGGTGGAAGGCGCGATTGCTGGCTGCTGCGCACTGCGCCCCCTGGACACGTCCGACTACCCCAACGCCGCAGAGATGAAGCGCCTGTACGTGCGCAAAGCCTTCCGGGGCTTTGGCCTGGGGCGCGAACTGGCCGAGGCCATGCTCGACTGCGCCCGCCAGGCCGGCTACGCCTGCGTGCTGCTGGACACACTGGACGACATGGAATCCGCCCGCGCGCTGTATGCCGACCTGGGGTTTGAGGAAATCCCCCCCTATTACCAAAGCCCCATTGCAGGCGCGCACTACCTCAAAGTGGAGATCGACTGAGGCGGTGGAGTTGGGTTGATCTACCCATCGAGATCACACCGCCGATCCGCTCAAAGGCACAGCCAGCGCCATGGCGCCCACGCTGGTCTGGGGCTTGGGAAAGAAGTCTGGCTCGGCAAGCTCTGTGGTACAGCACATGATCGTGCGGACTTCATCAAGAAACAATCCCATGCGTGTGCCAGCACGCCACCACTTGGGGTTTGATCGCTGCGGCTTGCACAGCCCGTTGTGTCAGCCACCCAGCCCACACCACCGTTTCAATAGCCAAATCAGCATGGAAGGCAGTTACAGCAAGCGCAGGTAGCTCTGTTTTTGATAGCACATTAGGCGAGCATTCATGCGCCCCAGCGGCCGCCCATGAAAAAAGGTGGCTCAGGCCACCTTTTTTCTCTTCCACGCCCCACGCATCGTGAGGCGCCTTTGCTCAACGCTCAAGCCTTGGCTTGGGCCAGCAACGTGGCAGCGTCGCTTACCTCGAACTTACCAGGCGCTTCGACGTTCAGCGTCACCACCTTGCCGTCGCGCACCAGCATCGAATAGCGGTTGCTGCGCAGGCCCAGGCCCTTGCCAGTCAGATCCAGGGTCAGGCCCGTCGCCTTGGCGAAGGCGGCATCGCCGTCGGCGAGCATGCGCACCTTGCCTTCGGTCTTCTGGTCACGCGCCCAGGCACCCATCACGAAGGCGTCGTTCACGCTGACACACCAGATTTCATCCACGCCCGCAGCCTTGAACTCGGCGGCCTTCTCCAGATAGCCAGGCACATGCTTGGCCGAGCAGGTCGGCGTAAACGCTCCAGGGAGAGCAAACAGGGCAATGGTCTTGCCAGCAGTGGCTTTGTCTACCGGCACGGGGTTCGGGCCAATGCTGCAGCCTTCGCCTTCGACTTCCGAGTACTCCAGCAGCGTGGTTGCGGGGAGGCTGTCACCAATCTTGATCATTGCATCTTCTCCTTGAGCGAATCGCCGGGGCATCGAAAGCGGCCCCACAAAGCAAAACGGCCCACATTGTGCTAGCCGTTCCGTTAAGGAGTTGCTAAGCGCCCGCCGGGACCTCATTGATTGC
>NZ_JAEFCH010000055.1:0-17733 GCF_016406015.1 Acidovorax sp. IB03
GGCATTCAAATGGCTGTGCGATGGATATGACGTTACTTGTTCAGCATTGCCCTAAATCACGTTACGCGAAGTGCCCTTGGTTTTTAGCATGAGCAGCGTTTTCCATCGGAACGCTTGCCATGACAGAAATCGAACCTATCTCCATTTGCACATCACCTGAACGGCCACGGCACGGGCATCAAGAAATCGCTGATCTGTTAGCTGCCGCGCTGCTGCGCCTTCGTGCCCGCCAATCGCGCGACATCCCCAAAAACAGCGAGCAGGTTTGCCTTGGCTTCCCCGGCCAACAGCGCGTGAATGCGAACCCCGATCACAACAAGGGAGTTCGCCCATGACAGCACACGCAACCTCACCAACGCCCGCCTCAGTCGCCGCCCGCGTCGCGGCTATTCCCCATCTTTCGATGGATGATCTTTGGGCTCTCTGGGACGACCATTTCGATGAACGGCCGAATCATCACCATCGGGTCTGGCTGGAAAGTCGCCTGGCCTACCGGATGCAAGAGCGCGCGTTTGGCGGTTTGAAACCGTCACTGCGCAAGAAGCTCGAGGAGGTTGGCGAAACCGGCATCTTGCCCAAGCAACTGCGCGGCGATAGCCAACACCTACTGCCCGGTACCGTCCTGACACGCATCTACGACGACATTGAACATCGTGTGCTGGTGCGCGGATCGAATGATTTCGAGTACCAGGGGCAACGCTTCAAGAGCCTGTCCGCTGTAGCCAAACGCATCACAGGCAGCCATTGGTCAGGCCCGGTGTTCTTTGGTTTGAAGGCACCTGCTTCGAAGAAGGGGGCAGCATGAGCTCAGTGCGCCGAAACCAGATTCCCGCAGTCACGCCAAAGAAGCGCTGCGCCGTCTACACACGCAAGTCCACTGACGAAGGCCTCGACCAGGAATACAACAGCCTCGAGGCACAGCGTGATGCGGGCTTGGCCTTCATTGCAAGCCAACGACATGAAGGCTGGATTGCCGTCGACGACGGATACGACGACGGCGGATACTCTGGCGGAAACATGGAACGGCCCGGGTTGCGCCGACTGATGATCGATATCGAGGCGGGGAAGATCGATACCGTGGTCGTCTACAAAATCGACCGCCTCACGCGCAGCCTGCCGGACTTCGCAAAGCTGGTCGAGGTTTTCGACCGCAACGGCGTCTCCTTTGTCGCGGTCACGCAGCAGTTCAACACCACCACATCGATGGGGCGATTGACGCTCAACATCCTTTTGTCATTCGCGCAGTTCGAACGCGAAGTCACCGGCGAACGCATCCGCGATAAGATCGCCGCCAGCAAGGCCAAAGGCATGTGGATGGGCGGAGTCCCGCCCCTCGGATACGACGTGGTCGAACGCAAGCTCGTTATCAATGACCGTGAAGCTGCGCTGGTACGTGACATCTTCCGCCGCTACGCCGAGCATGGCTCGGCTGCGCGACTCGTCCGCGAACTGGATATCGAAGGGCATACCACCAAGGCATGGGTCACCCAGTCCGGCCGGGAGCGATTGGGGCGCAGCATCGATCAGCAGTACCTCTTTACCTTGCTGCGTAACCGCATTTACCTCGGTGAAATCTGCAATCACGAGACGTGGTACTCGGCCCAGCACGACCCCATCATTTCTCAAGAATTATGGGACGCGGCACACGCCTTCATTGAGAGGCGAAAGCAGGCTCCGCGCGAACACCGAGCCAAGCATCCGGCACTGCTGGCGGGACTTCTGTTTGCACCGGATGGCCAACGCATGTTGCACTCCTTTGTCAAAAAGAAAAATGGTCGGCAGTACCGCTACTACGTGCCTTACCTGCACAAGCGGCGCAACGCCGGTGCCAGCCTGGCTCCGCATACGCCGGACGTGGGCCACCTGCCAGCCGCCGAGATCGAAGATGCCGTGTTGGCGCAAATCCATGCTGCGCTCTCATCGCCGCAAATGCTGATCGCAGTGTGGAGATCCTGCCAGCAGCATCCGGCGGGGGCGACGCTGGACGAGGCACAGGTGGTGGTCGCCATGCAGCGCATCGGTGACGTGTGGTCGCAACTGTTCCCTGCCGAGCAGCAACGGATCACACGGCTGTTGATCGAACGCGTGCAACTACACGGGCACGGCCTGGATATCGTTTGGCGAGAGGACGGTTGGATCGGATTCGGTGCGGACATCAGCACGCATCCCTTGATCGAAGAGTCCCAAGAGCGTGTCGAGGAGGCTTTGGCATGAATGCCACGACCCACCAGCGCCAGCGCGCCGTCCGCATCGAGATTGGAGCCGAGGCGCGCAGTTATGTCAGCGAGGGGCAGCGGGTTACCTTGGTGCCCCTGACGATCAAGCGCCGCCAGAACCGGAAGCTGCTGATACCGCCAGCCCCCGAGATCGCGGACCGAATCGGTGGCTTCGATGTGCCGATGATCAAAACGCTGGGCAAGGCCTTCTACTGGAAGCGCTTGATCGACGATGGCACCTACTCCACGACAACGGACTTGGCGCACGCCTTCAAAGTGGAACCGGGCTGGGCTGCCGAGGTCCTGCGCATGACCATGTTGGCCCCCGATATCGTGGAGGCGATATTCGAAGGACGTCAGCCACGCCACCTGAATCTGCACACCTTGCGTGGCCGCCAAGAGCAACTGCCGCGCGATTGGGCTGCGCAGCGTCGATTGCTCGGTTTCTCCGACGCCTGATCTGCTTCCAGATACATCCGATGACGGCGAGCCATGTGCTCGCCGTTTGCTTTTCTGCACTGGGCCATTGGCGAACCTGGAGTTCCGTCGTGGTTCGCCATTGCGTCCCTTAAAGGTTCGCCACCCGAAGTTTGGAATGACACCTGTTACTCAACAACGTCACAGGAGCATTCCATGCAGACACCAACCAGCGGTATCCCCCGGTCGCCACAGCAGGCGATCAACACCATGTCACCCGGTGATCGCCGCGTGCTCAACGAAAACGAGCTCGCGCAACGCTGGGGCGTTAGCCCCAAGACTTTGCAGCGCTGGCGCAGTGAGGGTCGCGGTCCACGCTACCTGAAGCTGTCCAAGCGTGTCGGCTACCCGGTCGACGCGATCCTCGAGTTTGAGCGCGAAGCGCTACACGACTCGACATCCGAACGCGCGGCGGTTTGAGGAGAGATGCGATGAATGACATCACCATCTTCCCTGCCGACATCGCCGAGATGTCGGTCAGCCAACTGGCCGCATTGCCGCCCGCGCAGAAACACGAGATCGACAAGAACCTCGATGCAGCCATCGACTGGCTGAAGAAGGCGCGCACCAAGTTCGATGCGGCACTGGATCAGTGCTACGGCGAGCAGGCACGGACCGCGCTGCGCGAATCCGGCCGTGACTTCGGCACCGCACACATCAGCGATGGCCCGCTGCACCTGAAGTTCGAGCTGCCCAAGAAGGTCAGCTGGGATCAGAAGCAACTGGCTGAGATCGCTGAACGCATCGTCGCCTCAGGCGAGAAGGTCGAGGGTTACCTCGACATCAAGTTGTCCGTCTCCGAATCCCGCTTCACGAACTGGCCGCCTGCTTTGCAACAGCAGTTCGCCGCCGCTCGCACCGTGGATTCCGGCAAGCCGTCTTTCACCCTTTCCATCGATTCGGAGTAATGACCATGAGCACCAATCTCATCGCCTCGCTGCGTCAACAGCTGCCGTCCATCTACGGCGAACACCTCCCTGACGAAATCCGGTATCGCCGCGCGGACGGTCAGGACGTCGTAGTCCCGCTTGATGTCGCCACTGTGGATGAGCTGGCTTTTGCCATCCAGACAGCCAACGCGGAATCGCTGGCGCTCGGCCGCCGCCGCACCGCGCTGGAAGAACTCCACACCGAGGTGCGCAAACGTGCCGCGCGTGGAGTCGACCGTATCGCCGACGTGTCGTGGGAGGGCTGATCATGAGCGCGATCATTCCCTTCCAGTTCGAAGCGCACGCCGTGCGCGTCCAGGTCGATGAACTCGGTCTGCCGTGGTTCAACGCCACCGATGTCTGCGACGCCCTGGAGATGGGCAATCCGTCTCAGGCGATCAAGTCCCACGTCGATGCCGAGGATCTCCAGAAATTGGAGACCCTTACGGCGGGTGGCCGTCAACGCCAAAACCACGTCAACGAGTCGGGGCTTTACGCCCTGATCCTCGGTAGCACCAAGGATGCTGCCAAGCGCTTCAAGCGCTGGATCACCGGTGAAGTGCTGCCTGCAATCCGCAAGACAGGCGCGTATTCCGCCGCCACCACGATGGCTGCCTTGCCCGCGCCGACCCAAGATCGCGTCACCGCCATCTTGCTGATCGGCGAAGCGGTCGCCAAGGTACCGGGCGTCAAGACCGGCATTGCAATGGCTGCCACGTTGACCTGCATTCAGGAAAACACCGGCCTGACCACGGAAGTGCTGCGCCGCGCTTTGCCTGCCGCCAACGAGCCGATCTGCTCGCTCAACGCCACACAGCTCGGCAAATTGCTGAGTCGCTCAGCCAAGGCCACGAACCAGTTGCTGGCATCCGGCGGCCTTCAGTTCCGCAACGACCGGGACGAGTGGGAACTGACCGAGGCCGGTGAAGCATGGGCCGAAGCCATGCCGTACTCGCGCAACGGCCACAGCGGCTACCAGGTCCTCTGGAATCCGGCGGTTGCGGAACAACTGAAGGAGGTGGCGTGATGTCCCTCCCGATCATTTCCGCGCAGCAGCGCTTGGCCGAGCGCAAGGGTGTGAAGTTGCTGATGCTGGGCAAATCCGGCATCGGCAAGACCACCCGGCTCAAAGACCTCGACCCTGCCACCACCTTGTTCCTCGATATCGAGGCGGGTGATCTCGCCGTGGCCGACTGGCCGGGCGACACCATCCGCCCGGCCTCGTGGCCGGAAAGCCGCGACTTTTTCGTGTTCCTCGCAGGCCCGGACAAGTCACTGCCGCCGGAGAGCGCGTTCTCGCAGGCGCATTACGACCACGTCATCGAGAAATTTGGCAGCCCGACGCAGCTCGACCGCTACCAGACCTTCTTTCTCGACTCGATCACGCAGTTGTCCCGGCAGTGCTTCGCATGGTGCAAGACGCAACCCGGTGCCACCAGTGACCGCTCCGGCAAACCGGATCTGCGCGCGGCCTATGGCCTGCTCGGCCAGGAAATGATCGGCGCACTGACCCACTTGCAGCACGCCCGGGGCAAGAACGTGGTGTTCGTCGCCATCCTCGACGAGCGCCTCGATGACTACAACCGCAAGGTGTTCGTGCCACAGATCGAAGGCAGCAAGACCAGTCTGGAGCTGCCCGGCATTGTCGATGAGGTCGTGACACTGGCCGAGATCAAGGCCGAGGACGGCAGTACCTACCGCGCCTTCGTCACGCACACCGTCAATCCCTACGGTTTCCCGGCCAAAGACCGCAGCGGTCGCCTCGACCTGCTGGAGCCGCCGCATCTCGGCGCACTGATCGCCAAGTGCGCAGGCCAGTCGCCATTGCCCATGCCCGGCAGCACCGGCACCCCCACTACAGCAAACACCACCGAATCCAAGGAGTAATCGCCATGTCGTCCAACTATTTTGATTTCCAAGATGCCGATCCCCAACAGTCGGGCTTTGACCTGATCCCCAAGGGCGCTGTCGTGCCAGTGCGCATGACCATCAAGCCAGGTGGTTTTGACGACCCGGAACAAGGCTGGGGCGGCGGCTACGCCACCGAGTCCTTCGAAACCGGCTCTGTCTACCTCGCCGCCGAGTTTGTCGTCACGGCGGGCGACCATGCCAAGCGCAAGATGTGGAGCAACATCGGCCTGCACTCCAAGAAGGGGCCGACCTGGGGTCAGATGGGGCGCAGCTTTATCCGCGCCGCGCTCAACAGCGCCCGCAACGTCCATCCCCAGGACAACAGCCCGCAGGCCGCCGCCGCGCGCCGCATCCAGGGTTTTCATGAACTGGATGGCCTGGAGTTTCTGGCGCGCGTGGACATTGAGAAGGATGGCAAGGGCCAAGACCGGAACGTGGTCAAGATCGCGGTCGAGCCTGATCACCCCGACTACGCAAAACTGATGGGCGTGCCGCCCAAGGCTCCGGGCAGTGGACATTCCGGCGCTCCGGCGCAGGCGGCTGCGCCTGCGTATCAGGCACCGGCTCCACAACGCGCACCGGTGACCGGCAAGCCGTCGTGGGCACAGTGAGGGAGGCCGATGAAATGCTGGGTCTGCAAACGACAGGCCCGGGGATTCGGCCACACCGACAACCGTCACGGTGTCGGCCATCCCCGGCGCTATCCCATCGACTGGGTGTTCTGCTCACAACGCTGCCAAAACGCGTTTCATGCGCTGTACGGCAACTGGCTGCGGGTCAAGGAAGGTCGCGTCGACAGTACGGGGGTCGCCATGATCGATCCATCTGATGTCGAACTGGCCGCGATGAAGAAGTGCCTCAAGGCCTTCGGCGAGGCTGCGGGCGAGATTGGATTCACCAAGCCGCTGGGCGACTACTCCGAAGCCGAGGCGCTGCAAGTGATCGACGCCATCGTCACTTGCTACACCGAGGCAATGGTCGCGCACCACGAGGCGAGCAAGTACCCACCGGTACGCGGCATGACGCCTGCGCCCGACCCTCTGGCCAACCCGTTCGCGGATCTGGAGGACGACCTGCCCTGGGAAGAGCCGAAGGGGAAGAAGCCATGATCGACTTCAACTCCTCATCGAGCATCTCGGGTCAGGTCACCACCCTGGTGGACACGGGCCTGCAACAGGCTCGCGCCCGCCAGTCCGAGCGCCAGTACCTCGGGGCCTCACGTCTCGGCGTGGCCTGCGAGCGAGCGCTGCAGTTCGAGTACGCCAAGGCACCCATCGACCACGGGCGTGACACCCCGGGCCGAATGCTGCGGATCTTCGAACGCGGTCACGTCATGGAGGACTGCATGGTCGCGTGGCTCCGGGACGCGGGCTTCGACCTGCGCACCCGCAAGGCCGACGGCGAGCAGTTCGGTTTCTCGGTGGCCAACGGTCGCCTGCAGGGCCACATCGACGGCGTCATCGTCGGCGGCCCCGATGGCTTCGCCTATCCCGCGCTCTGGGAATGTAAGTGTCTCGGCAACAAGTCCTGGAGCGATCTGGACAAGAAGGGCCTGACTCTCTCCAAGCCCGTCTACGCCGCGCAAGTGGCGATCTACCAAGCCTATCTCGAACTGCACGAGCACCCGGCGATCTTCACGGCACTCAACGCCGACACGATGGAGATCTACACCGAGCTCGTGCCCTTTGACGCAGCACTGGCCCAACGCATGTCTGATCGGGCGGTCAAGGTCATCACGGCGACCGAGGCGGGAGAGCTCCTGCCGCGCGCCTTCCATGACTCGACCCACTTTGAATGCCGGATGTGCGCGTGGCAAGACCGCTGCTGGAGGACGCAAGCATGAATACCTCGAATTTGAATCACGTACTGGGCGAGCAGCTGATCGACGTGCGCCAGGCTGCACTGATGTTCAATCTGCCGTCGTATTGGCTCTCTCAAGCCAAGGAGCGAAAGGAGCGTCGCATTCCGCATTACCGCGTCGGCAAACTGGTTCGCTTCAAACCCAACGAGCTGGAAGCCTGGATCGCTGCGCAGCAGACGTCACACGAGGGTGGTGCCGATGCTTGATTTCAATGACACATCACCACCGGGAGAAACGGGCCGGCGCAACGTCAATGACAGCGAGCGGGACGAGATTCGCACTGAACTGATCGCACGGATGGAATCAGTCCTGACCACGATGTTCCCGGCAGGAAAGAAGCGTCGTGGCAAGTTTTTGATCGGGGACATCCTGGGCAGCCCGGGCGACAGCCTCGAGGTGGTACTCGAAGGCGACAAGGCTGGTCTCTGGACGGATCGTGCTACGGGCGATGGCGGTGACATCTTTGCCTTGATCGCCGCCTACCTCGGGGCCAACGTCCACACCGACTTTCCCCGGGTGCTCGACGAGGCAGCTGATCTGCTCGGTCGTTCGCGATCAGTGCCGGTACGCCGCGCCAAGAAGGAAGCTCCGGTTGATGATCTCGGCCCGGCCACGGCCAAGTGGGACTACTTCGATGCCACCGGCAAACTGATTGCGGTCGTGTACCGCTACGACCCACCCGGGCGCAAGAAGGAGTTCCGGCCGTGGGATGCCAAGCGGCGCAAGATGACTCCGCCCGATCCGCGCCCGCTGTACAACCAGCCGGGGCTGGCTGCCGCTGGTCACGTTGTGCTGGTCGAGGGCGAGAAGTGTGCGCAGGCCCTGATCGCCATCGGCGTGGTGGCAACCACGGCCATGCATGGCGCAAACGCTCCCGTCGATAAGACCGACTGGTCGCCGCTGGCGGGCAAATCCGTGCTGATCTGGCCTGACCGGGACGCGCCAGGCTGGGATTACGCTGACCGTGCATCGCAAGCAATCCTGAACGCGGGTGCGACCACGGTCGCCATCCTGGTACCACCCGATGACAAGCCGGAAGGATGGGATGCGGCTGACGCCATTCCGGACGGCTTCGATGTGAGGGGCTTCCTCGCCGTCGGCGAGCGGATGCCGGTGATGCGGTCGGTCGAGGAGACGCCACCACCGGATCTGCTGACCGGTGTCGACTGGACTACGGAGGACGGCTTGTCCTCGGCCTTCACACGCCGCTATGGCGAGGACTGGCGCTACTGCGCGCTTTGGGGCAAATGGCTGGTCTGGACCGGCGTGCGCTGGAATCCGGATCAGGTGCTCTATGTGTCTCATCTGGCGCGCGGTATCTGCCGGATGGCGTCACTCAAGGCGGACAGCCCTCGGCTCACAGGCAAGCTGGCCAGCTCCGCCACGATCTCGTCCGTCGAGAAAATCGCACGCTCCGATCCCAAGCACGCGTCCACCGCCGAGGAATGGGATGCCGACGTCTGGGCACTCAACACACCAGGCGGTGTGGTTGATCTGCGCACGGGCCGCATGCGACCGCACCGGCGCGATGATCGGATGACCAAGGTGACCACGGCCACACCGCAGGGCGACAGTCCGACGTGGCGCGCATTCCTGGCCGACGTCACAGGCGGTGACGCTGAACTGATTGCCTACCTGCAACTGATGGTTGGCTACTGCCTGACGGGCGTGACCAGCGAGCACGCGCTGTTCTTCCTGTACGGGACCGGCGCGAACGGCAAGTCGGTGTTCGTCAACGTCCTGACCACCATCTTGGGCGACTACGCGGCCAACGCGCCGATGGACACGTTCATGGAGGCGCGCACCGACCGACATCCGACCGATCTGGCGGGCCTGCGCGGCGCACGCTTTGTGTCATCCATCGAAACCGAACAGGGTCGGCGTTGGAACGAATCCAAGGTTAAGGCCATCACCGGTGGCGACAAGGTTTCCGCACGCTTCATGCGCCAGGACTTCTTCGAGTACGTGCCGCAGTTCAAGTTGGTGATCGCAGGCAACCACAAGCCATCGATCCGCAACGTGGATGAGGCGATGAAGCGGCGGCTGCACCTGATCCCGTTCACGGTGACGATCCCGCCCGAGCGGCGTGACGGCAGGCTGACGGAAAAGCTGCTCAAGGAACGGGACGGCATTCTGGCGTGGGCGGTCGAGGGCTGCAGCCTTTGGCAACGCCAAGGACTGAAGCCTCCCGCCAGTGTGGTGTCGGCGACTGAGGAGTATTTCGAGGCCGAGGACGCGCTCGGGCAGTGGATCGAAGAGCGTTGCCTGCTGGCCAAGACCCACCGTGAAGGCGTTTCCGAATTGTTCGCCGACTGGCGTGAATGGGCTGAGCGCGCGGGTGAGTACGTGGGCTCGGTCAAGCGCTTCTCCGAACTGATGGCGGCCCGCAAGTTCGAGAAGTGTCGGCTGACCGGGGGCGCACGTGGGATCACGGGCATAGCCCTCAGGCCCAAGCCGTATAGCCATGGCTACCCCTACCGAGATGACTGAGCAATCCGGGCGAGTGACGGATTTGACGGGTTTCCTGATTGACGCGCTACGCGTGCGCGTACGTAAAGGCTGTTTCCCAAAGAACCCGTCGCATCCGTCACTCGCCCCCGAACTGGAGCACGACGATGAACACGACAATCTTGGCCCTTGATCTGGGCACACACACCGGGTGGGCTTTGCAGCACCTGGACGGCACTATCACCAGCGGCACGGAGCACTTCAAGCCGCAGCGATTTGAAGGGGGCGGCATGCGTTTCCTCCGTTTCAAGCGCTGGCTCAACGAATTGTTCTCGGCCAGCAACCACATCAACGCGGTGTTCTTCGAGGAGGTTCGACGGCACGCTGGCGTTGATGCGGCGCACGCCTACGGTGGCTTCATGGGACACCTGACCGCGTGGTGTGAGCATCACAACATCCCTTACCAGGGTGTTCCAGTCGGCACGATCAAGAAGCACGCGACCGGCAAGGGCAATGCGGGCAAGGACGACATGATCGCGTCCGTCCGCCTGCGTGGTCACACCCCAGTCGACGACAACGAAGCCGACGCCCTAGCCTTGCTGCACTGGGCTGTCGAGACGCAGGAGGTGTGACATGAAGGTGCCGACACACCAATACCGCTGCCCCCTCGGTCGTCTGCAACCTCAGGCCACGGATCTGGATGCGATCAAGGAACGTGGCTGGCGTGACCAACACATCCTGGTGGTCAACGCATCCGACGAACGTCTGGACTTCATCGAGCGCGAGATCGTGCGACGCATCGGTGACCGGCTCTACGGAGGGCGACGCAATGACTAAGTGGACTATCGAGGACGTTGCTGCTCGGTTTGAAGAGGCCGCAAGCACTAGTCGACGGTTGCCTCCTGTTCGAGTGCAGGGTTACTTCAACTGCTGGCCCGCCATTGTCCGAAGCGAATGGGAGACATTTGCAGCAGACGAGAGGGTGTACCGATCCTTTCCGCCGAGTCCAGAGGCAATTGAACGAATGCTGGAGGTTATGCGCTGGGTGCAGTGGCTCACCATCGAGCAACGTCATCTCGTATGGATGCGCGCGAAGCGCTATGGCTGGCGGGACATCACGATCCGCTTTGCCTGCGACCGCACGACGGCATGGCGGCATTGGCAGCGGGCATTGCAGACGGTCGCAGATCAACTTAATGGTGTGGTGGTTGCGTAGGGTTTTGGCGTGATTTGGCGCGTATGGTCGGGGATGTGCGCCATCACGAGGCAATCAGCGGTTTTTGCCCCTGCAACAAAACGACCTGATCTTGCGTAGTATTCATCTATCTTCTGGACAGAGGTGACGGCAGAGGAAGCAGCCCAGAAATCAACGGGTCCTTCCTGGCCAAAAACCAATGCGGGGGGCGCGAGCGCGGCGCTTTTTTAGCGTCAGGGTGCGGGCAAGGTTACCAGTCGGCCAGGTTACCGGCCCAGGTTACCACCACCAGGCGCAGTTACCACCCCTCCAGAATCTACTTTCACCCAACCCGCCCGGCAGCAACGCTCGGCGGGTTTTCTTTTGGGACTTCCATCTTGAACACGCTCAACGTCGAGTACCGCAAGGTCGAGGCGCTGATTCCCTACGCCCGCAATCCGCGCACGCACGCCGAAAGCCAGATCGCCAAGATCGCGGCCAGCATCGTCGAGTACGGCTGGACGAACCCGATCCTGGTCGATGGCGACAACGGCATCATCGCCGGGCACGGGCGTCTGGCCGCTGCGCGCAAGCTCGGGCTGGATCAGGTGCCGGTGATTGAACTGGCCCATCTGACCGTCGCGCAGAAGCGGGCACTGGTGATCGCCGACAACCGGCTGGCACTGGATGCGGGCTGGGACGAGGAGATGCTGGCCCTGGAACTGGCCGATCTGTCCGAGGCCGGATACGACCTCGCTCTGACCGGTTGCGAGGATGCCGAGATCGAGGCACTGCTCACCGGTGACGTGACCGACGCCGACGCCGATGCCGATGCCGACGCAGAGCCGGACACCGAGGAACCGGATGCCGCTGACGACGTGCCAGAAGCACCCGTCGTGGCGGTGTCCCGGCCGGGCGATGTCTGGGCAATTGGCCCGCACCGCCTGATCTGTGGCGACGCCACCGACCGGAACGTGGTCGCTGCGCTGATGCAGGGTGACCTCTCTCGCCTGTGCTTCACCTCGCCGCCCTACGGCAACCAGCGCGACTACACCTCGGGTGGCATCTCCGATTGGGATGGCCTGATGCGTGGCGTGTTCGCACACCTGCCGATGGCAGGCGACGGTCAGGTTCTGGTCAACCTGGGCCTGATCCACCGCGACAACGAGGTGATCCCGTATTGGGACGGTTGGCTATCTTGGATGCGCCAGCAGGGCTGGCGGCGCTTTGCGTGGTACGTCTGGGATCAGGGGCCGGGGATGCCCGGCGACTGGGCAGGCCGCTTCGCGCCGAGCTTCGAGTTCGTCTTCCACTTCAACCGGGAGAGCCGCAAGCCGAACAAGATCGTCCCCTGCAAGCACGCAGGCCAGGAATCCCACCTGCGCGCCGACGGTTCGTCCACCGCGATGCGCGGCAAGGATGGCGAGGTGGGCGGCTGGACGCACAAGGGGCTGCCGACGCAAGACACCCGCATCCCCGACTCTGTGATCCGCGTGATGCGCCACAAGGGCAAGATCGGTCAGGACATCGATCACCCAGCCGTGTTCCCGGTGGCGCTGCCGGAATTCGTGATCGAGGCTTACACGGACGCGGGCGACATCGTGTTTGAGCCCTTCGGCGGCAGCGGCACGACGATGCTGGCCGCCGAGCGCACCGGTCGGATCTGCTGCAGCGTGGAGATCGCCCCGCAGTACGTGGACGTGGCCATCAAGCGGTTCCAGCAGAACCACCCCGGCATACCGGTCACCTTGATCGCCACCGGTCAGTCCTTCGAGCAGGTCGCCGTTGAGCGCGCCACCACCCCGGATGCCGAGGTGGTGGCATGAACTGGCTGGCCGACAAGATCGAACAGTGGCCGACCGCCAAGTTGCGGCCCTACGCCCGCAACGCGCGCACCCATTCCGAGGAGCAGGTGGCGCAGATCGCTGCCAGCATCGCGGAGTTTGGATTCACCAATCCGATCCTGGCGGGCAGTGACGGCATCATCGTCGCGGGCCACGGTCGTCTCGCCGCCGCCCAGAAGCTCGGGCTGGAGCGGGTACCGGTCGTGGTGCTCGACCATCTGAGCCAGACGCAGCGCCGGGCCCTGGTCATTGCGGACAACCGAATCGCCGATAACGCGGGCTGGGACGACGCGATGCTGCGGATCGAACTGGAAGCCTTGCAGCTCGATGGTTTCGATCTGGACATCACCGGCTTCGACGCCGACGCACTGGCCGAACTGATCGCGGGCGACGAGCCGGACAACGAGGGCCAGACCGATGAGGATGCGGTGCCCGAGGTCAGCGAGACACCCATCTCGCGTCCGGGCGATGTCTGGATCATGGGCCAGCACCGGCTGCTGTGCGGCGACTCGACCGTGGCCGAGAGCTACGACCACCTGATGCAAGGCGCGGTGGCGGACATGGTCTTCACCGACCCGCCGTACAACGTGAACTACGCCAACAGCGCCAAGGACAAGATGCGCGGTAAGGATCGCGCGATCCTGAACGACAACCTGGGGGATGGCTTCTACGACTTCCTGCTGGAAGCGCTGACGCCCACGGTGGCGCATTGCCGGGGCGGGATTTACGTGGCGATGTCCTCCAGCGAACTGGATGTTCTGCAGGCCGCCTTTCGTGCTGCCGGTGGCAAATGGTCGACCTTCATCATCTGGGCCAAGAACACCTTCACCCTGGGGCGCGCCGACTACCAACGCCAGTACGAGCCGATCCTGTACGGATGGCCCGAGGGGGCGACACGCCACTGGTGCGGCGACCGTGACCAGGGCGACGTGTGGAACATCAAGAAGCCGCAGAAGAACGACCTGCACCCGACGATGAAGCCGGTGGAGCTGGTCGAGCGCGCGATCCGCAATTCGAGTCGCCCCGGCAACGTGGTGCTCGACCCGTTCGGGGGCTCGGGGACGACCTTGATCGCTGCGGAAAAGTCAGGCCGCGTTGCGCGGCTGATCGAACTCGATCCGAAGTACGTGGACGTGATCGTGCGCCGGTGGGAGGACTTCACCGGCAAGCAGGCCACCCGCGAGGCGGATGGCGTGGCGCTCGATCAGGCTGCCAGCGACTCCTCGACGATCTCGCAGTGAATCACAAGGCCCGTCAGGTAAGGCAGGCCGCGCGGGATGCCGTACTGCTTGCTGGTCTGGCGGCCAATCGTCCAGCCCATCCAGCGTTGGGTGGCTGCGTTGATCGCGTCCGCCAGGGCCTTGCCCTCGTAAAGCCCGTTCTGGACGTCGTCGGCAAAGTGGCGACCGTGGCGGCTGTCGAGGAAGACCTGAACCGATTCGAGGGGCTGGCTGGTGACGTCCGAAATGGCGATCATCGCCAGGGGCCATGCAGCGCTGGCATGCTCGTTCATCGTGCCCCAAAAGCCCCAGGTGTCGTTCTGGGTGGCGGGGATCTGGTTGGTGTTCATGGTGGCTGCTCCTTCGGGTTGATCGTTGCGACACCCGTAGTAACGCGCTGTTCGATTGAGAAGCCAAGCGCCGCTTGGCCTCTTTCTCGATCTTTCTGATCAGGCGATGCGGTAGACCCGCTCGCCGCCCTGTGGCTTGTCCGACACGATAGTCAGGCCCAGCTTCTTCTTGAAAGCCCCGGCGAAGGTACCGCGTACCGTGTGCGCCTGCCAGCCGGTGGCGGCACAGATCTGGCCGATGGTTGCGCCCTCGGGGCGTTGCAGCATCCGGATCACTTCGGCTTGCTTGCTGTTGTCGCGGGTGCGCGGCTTGACCCACGTTGCTTCGGCGGCGATTACGGCGGCTTCCAGTTCGGGATCGCTCAGGGCGGCTGGCGCGCCTTCTGCGTTGGCAATGATCTGGTCGAGATTGGCTTCGAATTGACCGATGCTCGTCTTGTTCAGTCCGGGGCGAGTTAGCCCCAAGGCGTCGTAGGCCTCGGCGGCGACGAACCAGTCGGTGCCGTCGGTGGTGATCAGGGCACGGTTGAACATCCCGTCGAGCACTTTCTTGCGCGCGCCGCCTTTGATGTTTTCGGGGAACCAGTCGATCTTGCCTGCGCTGGTATTGATGGCCTTGGCCAGGATGGCGTGCTGGGCCGGGGTCAGGGTGGTGGTGGTCATGGGCGGCTCCTTCAGGGGTGGTGGATGACGACGTGATGAACGCGCTCTTCTGGAGTGAAGCCAAGCGCTTTCCGCTTGGCTTCGTGGGTTTCCGATCAGTCCTTGGCGATTTCCGCTTCCGAGGCCTTCGGGCTCGATGCGCCAAATTCGACGCCCGCCTTGAAGGCCGCTTCCAGCGCGTCCTTGAGGCACCACACCGCCGTGTCGTGGAAGTCGAGGCTGTCGGCGTTGCGGGTTTGCAGGGTTTCGATGCCGAGATGCTTCTGGGCGATGAGGGTGAGGATGGTGTCGATCTGGCTCATGGCGTTTTCCTTTCGGGGTTGGTTGGCGTGACGTGATGAACGCGCTGTTCCCGATGGAAGCCAAGCTCAATCTGCGGACATGACGAACAAATGATTGAAGGTGACGATGGGACTTTCCATTCGCGCCTACGCGCGCCACCGTGGCGTGTCGCACGTGGCCGTGAAGAAGGCCATCGACACCGGGCGGATCACACCGCTGCCAGACGGCACGATTGATCCGGATACCGCCGACGCGCAGTGGGCACAAAACACATTGCAACCCCGCAAGGCAGCAGCGCCGGAGAAGGTCAGCCCCGCGAAGGCGCGCGTACTGCCTGAGCGAGAGGTGCCCGAACCCGGCACCCCACCGTTGTCGACGGGCGGGACATCGCTGCTACAGGCACGCACCGTCAACGAAGTGCTCAAAGCCCAGCTCAATAAGGTGGAGCTGGCGCACCGCAAGAAGGAGCTGGTGGATCGGGCGCAGGCCGTGGCCCACGTGTTCAAACTTGCGCGCATCGAGCGCGACGCGTGGTTGAACTGGCCAGCGCGTATCTCCGGGCAGATGGCATCCACGCTCGGTGTCGATGCGCACCAGATGCACGTGGCCCTGGAGGCTGCCGTGCGCGAGCACCTGATTGAGCTGGGCGAGCTGCGCCCGCGCGTGGATTGATGATGGACTACGAAGGCGCGCAGGAGATCGAACGGGCGTGGCGCGACGGGCTTACTCCCGACCCGCTGCTCACGGTATCGGAATGGTCAGATCGTCACCGGATGCTCTCCAGCAAGGCGTCTGCCGAGCCGGGGCGCTGGCGTACCAGCCGCACGCCGTACCTCAAGGCCATCATGGATTGCCTGTCGCCGACCTCGCCGGTCGAGCGTGTGGTGTTCATGAAGGCAGCGCAGCTCGGTGCGACCGAGATGGGGTCGAACTGGATCGGCTATGTCATCCACCACGCGCCGGGGCCGATGATGGCGGTCTGGCCGACGGTGGAGATGGCCAAGCGCAACTCCAAGCAGCGGATCGACCCGCTGATCGAGGAGTCTGCGGCGCTGGCGGAACTGATCGCACCCGCGCGCAGCCGGGATTCGGGCAACACGATTCTGGCCAAGGAGTTCCGGGGTGGCGTGCTGGTGATGACCGGCGCGAACAGCGCGGTAGGCTTGCGCTCGATGCCGGTGCGCTACCTGTTCCTTGACGAGGTTGACGGGTATCCGCTGGACGTCGAGGGTGAAGGCGACGCGATCTCGCTGGCCGAGGCGCGCACGCGTACCTTTTCCAGGCGCAAGATCTTCATCGTCTCGACGCCGACGATTTCCGGGGCCTCGGCCATCGAGCGTGAGTACGAGGCCAGCGATCAGCGCCGCTACTTCGTGCCGTGCCCGCACTGCAACCACCTGCAGTGGTTGCGCTTCGAGCAACTGCGCTGGGACAAGGGGCAACCGGAAACCGCCGCCTACATCTGCGAGTCCTGCGACACCGCGATTTCCGAGCTCCACAAGACGTGGATGCTGGAGCGCGGCGAATGGCGCGCGATGGCCCAGGGCAAGACGGCAGGCTTTCACCTGTCGTCGCTGTACAGCCCGGTGGGCTGGCGATCCTGGCGTGATATCGCTGCCGCGTGGGAAGCCGCCGTCAACAAGGAGTCGGGATCAGCCGCCGCGATCAAGACCTTCAAGAACACCGAACTGGGGGAGACCTGGGTCGAGGAAGGCGAAGCACCCGACTGGCAACGGCTGGTCGAGCGCCGCGAGGATTACCGCATGGGCAGCGTGCCGCTGGGCGGCCTGCTGCTGGTGGGTGCGGCTGACGTCCAGAAGGATCGCATTGAGGCCTCGATCTGGGCCTTCGGGCGCGGCAAGGAATCGTGGCTGGTCGAGCACCGCGTGCTGATGGGCGACACAGCCCGCGACGCGGTGTGGAAGGCGCTGGCCGCGATGCTGGCCGAGAACTGGACGCACGCCTCGGGGGTGGCGATGCCACTGGCGCGCTTCGCGCTGGACACCGGCTTTGCCACGCAGGAGGCTTACGCCTTCGTGCGAGCCTGCCACGATCCGCGCGTGATGGCGGTCAAGGGCGTGCGAAGTGGGGTGATGGGGGGCGCCGCCCTGATCGGCACACCGACAGCCATCGATGTGTCGCAGGGTGGCAAGAAACTGCGCCGAGGCATCAAGGTGTTCACGGTGGCGGGCGGCATCGCCAAGCTGGAGTTCTACAACAACCTGCGCAAGAGTGCGGATGTGGGCGAGGACAGCTCGACCCCCAATGCCAGTCAGTTAAGCCCGCAGGCGGCTTGATCCAGTAAAAGGGGACGTGTTCAACACGTTCCCTTTTTTGCTTGATGAGCCTGCTTGCAAA
>NZ_JAEFCH010000056.1:0-16566 GCF_016406015.1 Acidovorax sp. IB03
GCTTCCAAATTCCCAACGAAAAAATGCCAGTCAGCTCTTAACTGACTGGCATTACGCTGGCGCGGGCTTTTGTAGTGCAGGGCTGAATCAGCGGTGCATCAGGCCTTGCGGGTCTGGCCCACCAGGTAGTCCACCACTTGCAGCACGGTCTGCATGCTGCCAGCCATGGTGCCATCGGTGTAATAGCGGCCTGCTACGCCCATGGAAGGCACACCTTCCACGCCGTACTCGCCTTGCAGTTGCGCAGCGCGGCGGGCCTGGTTGTTCACGGTGAAGGAGTTGTAGACCTCCTTGAACTTGGCCACATCCACGCCCTGGTTGCCCACCCAGGCAAAAATGTCGTCGTCCTTGGCCAGCTTGAGCTTTTCCACGTGGATGGCGCGGAACACTTTGGCGTGCACGGCGTCGAGCTTGCCCATGCCTTCGAGCGCGTAATACAGCTTTTGCTGGGGCACGAAGCTGGCGTTGAACGCCACTGGCACGCGGCGGACGACGAGGTCCTTGGGCGCGGCCTTGATCCAGGCGTCGAGCACGGGCTCGAACGAATTGCAGTGGGGGCAGCTGTACCAGAAGAACTCGATGATCTCGATCTTGCCGGCAGGGGCCTCGGTAGGCGCAGGCTTGGAGAGCTTTTGGTAGTCCTTGCCCTCTTTGAACTGGCGCACTTGCGCTGCAGCGGGCAGCGCCACTGGCAAAGTGACCGCAGAGGCTGCAACAGCGGAGGCAGCGGACAGGGAAAACTCGCGACGTTTCATGAAAAGAACACTCCTTGGTCTGGTCTTTAGGATGTGAGCGGCATGCCTCGAAAAAGTTCAGCCGTGGGCGACGGCCGCATCAACGCTGCACGCGCACCAGCGCAGATTCCACGCCCGTACCGTCCAGTTTGTCTTTGAGGGCGGCGGCGTCATCGCGCTTGGCGAACGGCCCCACGCGAACGCGGAAGACCGGGCGGCCGTTTTGCTCGCGCTCGCTCACGCGGGCTTCCCAGCCCATCATGGCCAGCTTGGCGCGCTGGGCATCGGCATCGGCCTGCGTGCGGAAGGCACCGGCCTGCACAAAGTAGTCATAAGGGTCCGCGCTACCTGACTCCGCAGCCTTGGCTTTGGCCAGGTCACCCAGCGGGTCGGCGCTGGTGGGCTTGCCAGTCTCTACTTTTTCGGGCTTGCTGGCAGCCGCCTTGGGGGCCGATGCGGCAGCCCCCTTGGGCTCCGCGGTGGCCACAGGCTGTGCGGCGGGGGTGGCGGGTTCAGCCCCGGCAGCCGAAGCGGCTGGCGCAGGCGGCTTGGCGGCCGACTTGCCACGCAGTGGCGAGTTGGGGTCCCAGTCCTTGTTTTTTTGCGCCTCGGCAGCGTCCTGGTCTGCACCGCGCGCACCACCCTTGTTCAGGAATGGGACAGGCACTTTAGTGACGTACACCGCCACGGCCAGGGCAGCGCCCAAACCCACGATCACACCCAGGATGAATCCCAGAATGGTTCCGCCCAACTGTTTTTTCTTCATGGTAGTTTCCACTCACATTCTGGCCGGGGCCGACACACCCAGCACCGCGAGACCGTTGTGCAAGACCTGCGCCGTGGCCGCGACAAGCGCCAGGCGGGCCTTCTTCACCGCCTCATCATCCACCAGGATGCGCTCGGCATCGTAGTAGCTGTGGTACGCCGAGGCCAGGTCACGCAGGTAGAAGGTCACATCGTGGGGCGCCTCACCCAGCGCAGCGGCCGTGAGCATTTCGGGGTATTTGGCGAGTTGCAGCATGAGCGCCTGGGCCTGAGGGCCTTCCAGGGCCGACAGGTCCACATCCTTGAGCGAAGCCACATCGCCGCCGCCCGCCTCTTGCCATGCGCGCAGCACCGACTGGATGCGCGCATGGGCGTACTGCACGTAGTACACGGGGTTGTCGTTGTTCTGGGCCACGGCCAGGTCCACGTCAAAGGTGTACTCGGTGTCGGGCTTGCGGCTCAGAAGGAAGAAGCGCACCGCGTCCTTGCTGGTCCACTCGATCAAATCGCGCAGCGTGACGTAGCTGCCAGCGCGCTTGCTGATCTTGACCTCTTCGCCGCCACGCACCACGCGCACCATGGTGTGCAGCACGTAGTCGGGGTAGCCCTGGGGGATACCTACGTCGGCGGCTTGCAGGCCGGCGCGCACGCGGGCGATGGTGCCGTGGTGGTCCGTACCCTGGATGTTGACGACCTTGGCAAAGCCACGCTCCCACTTGGCGATGTGATACGCCACATCAGGCACGAAGTAGGTGTAGGTGCCATCGCTCTTGCGCATGACGCGGTCCTTGTCGTCGCCGTAGTCCGTGCTCTTGAGCCACAGCGCGCCGTCCTGCTCGTAAGTTTTGCCGTTGGCGACGAGCTTGTTCACCGTGGCCTCGACGCGGCCGCTGGTGTAGAGGCTCGATTCGAGGTAGTACTGGTCAAAGTGCAGGTTGAACGCCTGCAGATCCTTGTCCTGCTCATTGCGCAGGTAGGCCACGGCAAACTGGCGGATGTTGTCGTAGTCATCGACATCGCCATTGGCGGTGAACTCGCGGTCGTCCGCTTTCACGGTGGCCTTGGCCTTGAAGGCCTCGGCAATGTCGGCGATGTAGTCGCCGTTGTAGAAGTTCTTGGCCAGCGGGTTGTCGCTGTCGGTAGGCCAGCAGTCGTCACCGGGCTTGAAGCCCTTGGCGCGCAATTGCGTACTCTTGGTCAGGGTGTCGATCTGCACACCGGCGTCGTTGTAATAGAACTCGCGGTGCACGCTCCAGCCCTGGGTGCTGAAGAGGTTGCTGATGGCGTCGCCAATGGCGGCCTGGCGGCCATGGCCCACGTGCAGCGGGCCGGTAGGGTTGGCCGATACGAATTCGACCAGCACGCGATGGCCGTTGCTGGGCTGGTAACCAAAGCGCTCGCCTGCGCCCAGCACCTCACGCACCACTTCCTGCTTGGCAGCGGGCTTGAGGCGGATGTTCAGGAAGCCGGGGCCTGCGATTTCAATCGCATCCACCCAGCGCTGGTAGGCGGGGGTGGCCTCCAGCGTGGCCTTGAGCTGTTCGCCCAGGGCGCGGGGGTTGAGCTTGAGGGGCTTGGCCAGTTGCATGGCAGCCGTGCAGGCAAAGTCGCCGTGGGCGGCGACCTTGGGGGATTCAAAGGCCGCCTTGGCACCGGCGCCGGGAGAAATGGCATCCAGCGCGGTAGCCAACGTGGCCAGGAGTTCGTTTTTGACAGAGAGCATCGGCGGATTTTACGGGTGCCCACCCCAAGCCCTGTGAACACAGTGACCAAGCACACCACAGCGGTCCGCACCCGATGAGCGGAGTCAGCGCGCCGCAGCCCGGCGACTGCCCCACCCACAGCGCCAGATACCAGGCAGGAATCTTGATGGAACCAAGAGGCAACAGATCGTAAGAAATCTGCCCCATGATGCATGGCTGTCATCGCCGCCAGAGTTTGGCGCGTTGACCAATCACCATCCCACCCGGTTTGGTTGTCGATGTTCCACAAACGTTCTGGAGCCCCTATGAAAAAGTTTCTTTCCCTGACTGCCTTGGGCCTGGCCCTTTCGATCAGCGCAGTACACGCTGCCGACGCGCCCGCTGCTGCTGCAGCCCCCGCCGCCAAGGTCGCTCCAGCCACCGCGGCTGCCCCAGCCGCCGCCACACCTGCAGCGCCTGCCTCCGCTCCAGCCGCAGCCCCCACCAAGCAACAAACCAAAATGGCCACCTGCAACGCAGAAGCCGGCGACAAGAAGGGTGACGAGCGCAAGGAGTTCATGAAGTCGTGCCTGAGCAACAAGCCCGCCACGCAACAAGACAAGATGAAGGCTTGCAACGCCGACCCCCAAGCCAAGACCCTCAAGGGCGATGAGCGCAAGGCATTCATGAGCGAGTGCCTCAAGAAGTGAGGGGCCGGGCGGTTCCCACTATCCGCCCACCCCACACGAAAAAGCCCGCCAAGCGCAAGCCTGGCGGGCTTTTTCCTTGGTGCAGCGCTGCTTACCAGCCCCGCGCCCAGAACACGGCAATCACCGCCACCACGGGCAGGATGTGCGACTGAACCATGACCCAGCGGCGGGTGCTGCGCACCTCGGCCTCGCCAGGCAATGCGCCCGTCTGGTTCAGGGCCTTGAGCCAGCGGCGGAAGGTGAGCGTGGGCTTGATGGACAGCAGCCCCATCAGCACGAACAGCGTCATCTTGACGTGAAACAGCGGCTGCGAGACGTACCAGGACAGCCCCTTCACGCCAAAGTACAGGCGCGCGAGCCCCGTGGCCAGCAGCACCACGGCGGTAATGCCATAGATCAAGTCCAGCCGCGCCAGGCGCTTGACCACCGCGGGGTTCATCCATTCCGAACGGCACAGCGCGGCTTCGCTGGTCAGAAAAACCACCAGCGTGAGGATGGCCACCATGTGCAATGCGGCCAAGACAGCTTCAAGAGTCATGCAATATCCTTTGAAAACACCAGAGCCCCGCGGCAAACGAGAGACAGCCAAGGGCTACCTACACAGGGCAAGCCTGATGAGCGCCGCCATTGTGCTTGATCCCCTCAGCCGCCCATGAAAAAGCGGCGCAAGCCCCTAAGGGCCGCGCCGCCATCAAATTCCAGCGAAAGATGCAATCAGGCCAGGGTGCGCGCTGTCGCAGTCACGGGCACTTCGGCATCCACCACAGGCGCCACCGCCGCAGCGGCTGGCAAGGCGTGGCCGTTCAGCGCAGCGTCCAGGCGCTCATAGTCCAGCGCGTTTTCCCAGCGGGAGACGACCACCGTGGCCACGGCGTTGCCGATGAAGTTGGTCAGCGAACGGCATTCGCTCATGAAACGGTCCACGCCCAGAATCAGCGCCATGCCGGCCACCGGCACTTCAGGCACCACAGCCAGGGTGGCGGCCAGGGTGATGAAGCCCGCGCCCGTCACGCCCGCTGCGCCCTTGGACGACAACATCGCCACCAGCAGCAGCGCCACCTGGTGGCCCAGCGTCAGCTCAGTGTTGGTGGCCTGGGCGATGAACAGCGCCGCCAGCGTCATGTAAATGTTGGTGCCGTCCAGATTGAACGAGTAGCCCGTGGGCACCACGAGGCCCACCACCGACTTGCTGCAACCGGCCTTTTCCATCTTTTCCATCAGCGAAGGCAGGGCCGACTCCGACGACGACGTGCCCAGCACCAGCATCAACTCGGCCCTGAGGTAACGGCACAGCTTGAGCACCGAGAAACCGCACAGCCGCGCCACAAAGCCCAGAATCACCACCACAAACAACAGCGACGTGACGTAGAACGAGCCCACCAGCCAGGCCAGGTTCACGAGCGACCCCAGGCCGAACTTGCCGATGGTGAACGCCATGGCGCCAAACGCGCCGATGGGGGCCACCTTCATCACAATGCCCACCACCTTGAACACGGGGGTGGTGAGGGCTTCCAGAAAATTCAGCACCGGGCGTCCCGGCTCACCCACCATGGCCAGGCCAATGCCGAACAGCACCGCCACCAGCAGCACCTGCAGGATGTTGTCGCCCACAAAGGGGCTGACCAGCGTCTTGGGGATGATGTCCAGCGCAAAGCCGGTGAGCGTCATCTCGTGCGACTTGGCCACGTAGCCCTTCACGGCGGTCTGGTCCAGGTCTGCGGGGTTGATGTTCATGCCAGCACCGGGCTGCACCACGTTGGCCACCACCAGCCCCACCACCAGCGCCAGGGTGGAGAAGAACAGGAAGTACGCCATGGCCTTGCCGAAGACGCGGCCCACGGTGGAGAGCTGCGACATGCCCGCGATGCCGGTCACGATGGTGAGGAAGATCACCGGGGCGATGATCATCTTGACCAGCTTGATGAACGCGTCGCCCAGCGGTTTGAGCGCCTCGCCATAGGACGGCTCGAAATGGCCCAGCAGCACGCCCAACACGATGGCAAACACCACCTGGAAGTACAGTTGCCGATAAAAAGGCAGCTTCAAGGTTGAGGCTGCGGGAGCGGAATGGTTGTGCATGGAACGGGTCTCCTGGGGTCACGGGTCTGCACCACCGGGGTGCTTCCGGCGCGCGTCAAGGGTGCCGTTTGTACCGCTGCACTTTGTTTCAGCCGATAACCTATTGGTATTAGTCGCAAGCCGCTCCACAGGAGAGCCAGCGCGCCCTATCAGGGTAACTACTTAGACCCAAGGGACCCTGCGGCACACTCTCACCCGCCCCACAGGCCCCATCTACGCCCCTAACCGCACGCTGCCATGCCTACGCCCCGCCTTCGCCAGTTCTGGACGCTGCTGATCCTGCTCACCGGCACGGTGGCCAGCATGTTCGCGGCAAGCCAATGGGCCTGGCAGCGGTCACTGCACGCCGAAAGCGACAGCGTGCAACGCCAGCTGGCCCTGTACGGGCAGACGCTGACCCAGCGCATCGACCGCTACCGCACCCTGCCCGAAGTGCTGGCGCTGGACGCGCAACTGCAGGGCGCCCTGCGCCGCACTCTGAGCACCGACGAGGTAGCGCAGCTCAACCGCAAGCTGGAGCAGGCCAACGGCGCCAGCCAGTCGTCCACCCTCACCCTGCTCAACTCAGACGGCTTGGCCGTGGCCGCCAGCAACTGGCGCTCGGCTACCAGCAACGTGGGGCAGGACTACAGCTTTCGCCCCTATGTGCAGCAGGCGCTGGCCCAGGGGCGCGGCAGTTTTTACGGCATTGGCGTCACCACCGGGGTGCCGGGCTACTTCCTGTCGCAGGCCATTCGCGATGACCATGGTCACACGCTGGGGCTGGTGGTCATCAAGATTGCCTTGCAGGAGCTGGAGCGCGAATGGCTGCAAACGCCCGACATCGTGCTCGCATCCGACGCCCACGGCGTGGTGTTTCTGGCCAGCCAGGATGCCTGGCGCTACCGCCTGCTGCAACCGCTGAGCGACGAAGAACGCCGCGAATTGAATGCCACCCGGCAATACGCCAACCAACCACTGCGCCCCCTGGAAATGCAGGTGGAAGACCACATGGACAACGGTGGTCAGCTGGTACGCGTGGCATCCAGCCCTGATATGCCTGCGCCCGCAGGGCGCGTGCTGTGGCAAACCCAGCCCTTGCCCGGCACGCCCTGGCAACTGCACCTGGTGCACGACACGCACAACAGCCTGGCCGACAGCCGCTGGGCCGGTGCCGCCGGCGCCGGCGGCTGGCTGGCCCTGGCGCTGCTGGTGCTGTTTGTGCGCCAGCGCCAGCGCCTGGCCCGCCTGCGCCAGCGCAGCCGCCAGGAGCTGGAAACCGTGCTGCAACAGCACGCGCAAGAGCTGCGCACCGCGCAGGACGGCATCGTGCAGGCCGCCCAGCAGGCCGCGCAGCAAACGGACACGGGCCTCTCCCGCAGCCTGGAGCACCTGCCCCAGGGCGTGGTCATCATCGACGCCGACCTGAAGCTGGTGGCCTGGAATTCACGTTACGTGCAGCTATTCCGCTACCCGGCCGACCTGATGCAGGTGGGCCGCCCCATTGCCGACCTGCTGCGCCACAACGCCCGCCGGGGCTTGCTGGGCCCGGGCCCGGTGGAAGAAGCCATCGAACGCCGCCTGGCCCACCTGCGCAGCGGCAACCCCCACCTGCACGAAAGCGCCAAAGAAGACGGCACGGTGCTCGAGATCCGCGGCAACCCGCTGCCCGAAGGCGGCTTTGTGACCAGCTACGCAGACATCACCAGCTACAAGAACGCTGCGCGTGAACTGCGGTTCCTCGCCGATGCGCTGGAACAGCGCGTGGCTGACCGCACCCGCGACCTGGACGTGGCCCGCCAAGAGGCCGAGCGCGCCAACCGCTCCAAAACCCGCTTCGTGGCTGCCGCCGTGCACGACCTGCTGCAGCCCCTGAACGCCGCGCGCATGTTCACCTCGCTCTTGCGCAGCCACCTGCCCGATGAAGCCGGGCGGCACGCGGCCGACAGCATTGAAGGCGCCTTGGCCGCGCAGGATGCCATTCTCAACAGCCTGCTCGATATCTCGCGCATGGAATCGGGCCAGCTCGAAGTGCATATCCGCGACGTACCGCTGGGCCCGCTGCTGCAGGTGCTGGGCCACAACTTTGGCGTGCTGGCCGAAAGCCAGGGCCTGCAACTGCGCTGCGTGCCCACCCGCGCCGTGGTGCGCACCGACGAAAACCTGCTGCGCCGCATATTGCAGAACTTCGTCTCCAACGCCATCCGCTATAGCCGGCGCGGGCGCATCGTGGTGGGTTGCCGCCGCATGGGTGGGCATTTGCGCATTGAGGTGCACGACCAGGGCCCCGGCATTCCCGAGGCACTGCAACGCGAAATCTTTGAAGAATTCCGCCGCCTGGACGAAGGCCGCGCCGACGACCGGGGCGCGGGCCTGGGCCTGGCCATCGTCGAACGCCTGGGCCGCCTGCTGGGCCATGAAATTGGCCTGCGCTCGCAACTGGGGCGCGGCAGCGTTTTCTGGGTGTGCGTGCCGCTGGGGGACCCGGCCGCAGCGCAACCCCCATCTGCCCCCACCACCGCGCAGCCCGTATCAGACGACGCTCCACTGCAAGGCAGCAGCGCCTGGGTGATCGAAGACGACGGCCCCACCTGCGCCGCCACCCGGGCCTTGCTGCAACGCTGGGGCTGCGCGGTACCGCTGGCCGCAGGCGCGCCCGAAGCACTGGCCGCCGCCCAGCCCGGCCAGGCGCCACAGCTGGTGCTGCTGAATGTGCACCTGGGCGCGGGCCTTCACGGCCCCGAAGTGTTCGCGCAGCTGTGCCAGCGCTGGGGCCAGACGCCCGCCATGATCCTGGTCACCGCCGAGCGCGACGCCACCCTGCGCCGCCAGGCGGCCGAGCGCGGCTGGGGCTTTCTGGCCAAGCCCGTGCGGGCACCGGCGTTGCGGGCGCTGGTGAGCCAGACATTGCTGCGGCTGAAATAGAGAACCTCTACCCGCAAAGACTGCGCCGGTGTTGGGCACAACGTTGGGCCACGCGGCTTCGCGCCAGCCACCAGGGGCACAGCGCACCGCCGCACCACTATCATTTTGATAGCTACCAACGCTTGACAGATAAGCGCCAGAGGCCAATTTCACTCAAAGCCTGCTAGGCAGACTCAAACAGAGCCGCCGTCCTCAGTCTCCAGGCTTTTCACCAGCACCGCCGCCTGCGTGCGGCTGTAGCACTCCAGCTTTTTCAAGATGGCGGTGACATGCACCTTGACGGTGTTTTCGGCCAGGCCCAACTCTGCGGCGATCTGTTTGTTGAGCAGGCCATCGGCCAGGCACAGCAGCACGCGGAATTGCTGGGGGGTGAGCTGCGCGAGGCGGGCGGCCAGTTCGGCGTCGGCCTCGGAGCGTTCGGCCGCCATGGGAGGGAACCAGCTGCCGCCGTCGAGCACGGCCTGAATGGCTTCGCCCATGGCGTCGGCGGGGGCGGATTTGGGGATGAAGCCCGCCGCGCCAAACTGCTGCGCGCGGCGGATGACGCGGGGGTGGTCGTTGGACGAGATGATGACCACGGGCACCTCGGGGTACTCGCCGCGCACATGCAGCAGGGCTGAAAAGCCGCGGGCGCCGGGCATGCTCAGGTCCAGCAGCACCAGCTCGATCTCGGGGTGCTCTTGCAGCGCCTGGCCCAGGGTGGCGGCGCTGGCGGCCTCCAGGGTGCGGAATTGGGGCAGGCGCCCCTGCAGCACGTGCAGCACGGCGGCGCGGAACAGGGGGTGGTCGTCTGCGACGAGGAGCGTGGGCTCAGTCATGGGCTCAGTCTGCCACGGGGCGCGCGGGCGGGGTGGGGCGAAGGGTCATCACCGCCCCTGCCAGAAGGCGGGCTGCGCGTATTGCTGCTTGAGGTATTCGATCCACAGCCGCACCCGCAGGGGCATGTGCTTGCGCTGGGGAAACACCACGTAAATGCCGTTGGGCGGGGCGGCAAAGTCGGCCAGCACCTCCACCAGTCGGCCTGCGGCGATCTCGGCCTCGACCTCCCAGGTGCTGCGCCAGGCAATGCCGTAGCCCGAAAGGCACCAGTCGTGCAGCACCTGGCCGTCTGAGCAATCGAGGGGGCCGCCGGGCTTGAGGTAGACCACCTCGGTGCCGCCGCCCTCGGTGGGCATGCGAAACGCCCAGCCCCGGATCTGCGAGGCTTCGCTGGACAGCGTGAGGCAGTCAAACTGCAGCAGGTCGCTGGGGTGGCGCGGCGTGCCGTGGCGCTGCAAATAGGCGGGGGTGGCCACGCACAGGCGGCGGTTGTCGGCAATGCGCACGCTCACCAGCGATGAGTCGGGCAGATCGCCCACGCGCACGGCGCAGTCGTAGCCCTCGCCCGCCATGTCCACCACGCGGTCGCTGAGATTCAGCGAGATGGTCACATCGGGGTGCAGTTCGCGAAAACGCGGCACCAGCGGCGCCACATGGCGGCGGCCAAAGCCAGCCGGGGCGGTGATGCGCAGGTGCCCAGTGGCTTTCACGCCGCCTTCGGACACACTGGCCTCGGCATTGGCCACGTCGGCTAGCACACGCTGGCAGTCTTCCAAAAAGGCGCTGCCTTCGTGCGTGAGGCTGATGCGCCGGGTGGTGCGCACCAGCAGCTTGACGCCCAGATGCGCTTCCAGCGCGTCCAGCCGGCGGCCCATGATGGCCGGGGCCACGCCTTCGGCCTTGGCAGCGGCCGTCAAACTGCCGCGCGTGGCCACAGAAACGAACGATTCAAACGCTTTGAGTTTGTCCATGCCCGCACTTTTGCATAAAAGTCATTGGTTTTGAGATTTTCTTCGTCTTTATATCTTCAAACATTTGCAATACAGTGGCCTACAAGCTGCCCGCTGGCATCTTTGCCACTAGGCAGCAAACCCGTTTTTCAACCATTGTTCAAGGCACCCTCCATGACCGACCGCACCACCGTCCACGGCCTACAAGTGGCTACTTCCCTGTTCCGCTTTGTCGAAGACAAGGTGCTGCCCGGCACGGGCGTGGACAGCTCCGCCTTCTGGAAAGGCTTTGACGCCATCGTGGCCGACCTGGCCCCGCGCAACATCGCCCTGCTGGCCGAGCGCGACCGCCTGCAGACCGAGCTGGACACCTGGCACAAAGCCAACCCCGGCCCCATCAAGGACATGGTGGCCTACCGCGGCTTCCTGGAAAAGATCGGCTACCTGGTGCCCCAGCCTGCCGAGGTGAAGGCCACCACCACCAATGTGGACGACGAACTGGCTACGCAGGCCGGTCCCCAGCTGGTGGTGCCCATCCTGAACGCCCGCTATGCACTGAACGCCGCCAACGCCCGCTGGGGCAGCCTGTATGACGCGCTGTATGGCACAGACGCCATCAGCGAAGAAGGCGGCGCTGAAAAGGGCAAGGGCTACAACCCCGTGCGCGGCGCCAAGGTGATCGCGTTTGCACGCCAGGTGCTGGATGACACGGCCCCTCTGGCCACCGGCTCGCACAAGGATTCGACAGGCTATCGTGTCGAAGGCGGCCAGCTGGTGGTGTCACTGGCCAACGGCAGCACCACAGGCTTGAAAGACGCCTCGCAGTTCAAGGGCTACCAGGGCAACGCCGCCGCGCCTTCGTCGGTGCTGCTGCAGCACAACGGCCTGCACCTCGATATCCAGATCGACCGCAGCACGCCCATCGGCCAGTCTGATGCCGCCGGCGTGAGCGACCTGGTGCTGGAAGCGGCCCTGTCCACCATCCTGGACCTGGAAGACTCTGTGGCTGCTGTGGACGCCGAGGACAAGGTGCTGGGCTACAGCAACTGGCTGGGCATCATCCAGGCGACGCTGACCGAGCAGGTCACCAAGGGTGGCAAGACCTTCACGCGCGGCCTGAACCCTGACCGCATCTACACCGCGCCAAACGCGGGAACCGGCAGTCAAGCTGCCGGGGGCAGCGAAGTGCGCCTGCATGGCCGCTCGCTGATGTTCCTGCGCAATGTGGGCCACCTGATGACGAACCCCGCCATCCTGTGGACTGACGCCCAGGGCGCGCAGCGCGAAATTCCCGAAGGCATCATGGACGCGGTGGTCACCACCACCATCGCCCTGCACGACCTGCAAGGCCACGGCGCCAACGGAATCCGCAACAGCCGCAAGGGCAGCGTCTACATCGTCAAGCCCAAGATGCACGGCCCCGCCGAGGTGGCTTTTGCCGCCGAGCTGTTCGGCCGCGTCGAAAAGCTGCTGGGCCTGCCCGACAGCACCGTCAAGCTGGGCATCATGGACGAAGAGCGCCGCACCTCCGTCAACCTCAAGGCCTGCATTGCCGCCGCATCGAGCCGTGTGGCGTTCATCAACACCGGCTTCCTGGACCGCACGGGCGACGAGATACACACCGCCATGCACGCCGGCCCCATGGTGCGCAAGGGCGACATGAAGACCAGCGCCTGGATCCAGGCCTACGAGAAGAACAACGTGCTGGTGGGCCTGAGCTGTGGCCTGCGCGGCAAGGCACAGATCGGCAAAGGCATGTGGGCCATGCCCGACCTGATGGCCGAGATGCTCAAGCAGAAGATCGCCCACCCCAAGGCCGGTGCCAACACCGCCTGGGTGCCCAGCCCCACGGGCGCCACGCTGCACGCGCTGCACTACCACCAGGTGAAGGTGAGCGACATCCAGATCGAGCTGGAAAAGATCGATGTGAACGCCGAGCGCGACAACCTGCTGACCGGCCTGCTCACCGTGCCCGTGGCCGCCAGCCCCCACTGGAGTGACGCCGAGAAGCAGCAGGAGCTGGACAACAACGCCCAGGGCATTCTGGGCTACGTGGTGCGCTGGGTGGACCAGGGCGTGGGCTGCTCCAAGGTGCCCGACATCCACAACGTGGGCCTGATGGAAGACCGCGCCACGCTGCGCATCAGCAGCCAGCACATGGCCAACTGGCTGCACCACGGCGTGGTGACCGAAGCCCAGGTGCGCGAGACCTTTGAACGCATGGCCGCCGTGGTGGACCAGCAAAACGCGGGTGACCCCCTGTACCGCCCCATGGCCGGCCACTTCGATACCAGCATGGCTTACCAAGCGGCGTGCGACCTGGTCTTCAAGGGCCTGGAGCAACCCAGCGGCTACACCGAGCCTCTGCTGCACGCCTGGCGTCTGAAGCTCAAGGCCTCGGCATCATGAAATGCTATTGATTGAATAGCTAGCTGCGCTTATTCCGTGGGCGCTGCAGGCTGTTTTATTGATAAGTCAACGGCACCTTCGGGTGCCGTTTTTGTTGGCTCATCTGCTCGACTGTGGAGACATCGCTTCGCCACGGCCGCTCGCGCCTGAATTGCGCATGGTGTAGAGGCGGGCTCTTGCACACAAGGGTCACCATCCAAAAGATCTAACACCGTCGCAACACAACACGCTGCCGAATCGTCAAAAGCGCTGGGCGCGGCAGATGGGTGCGATGAAACCCCTCTGGCAAAGATGTGGTGCCACCTGTGCCAACATCGGCGGCTTGGAAATTGAGTGCCTTACAGGCTCCAAATTCGCTACTATTTTTGTAGCTATCAGCGCTTGATCAATAAGCACAAAAGCCATTTTTCTTTTAAAGTGGCTGCAATCACTGACAAGATCTGCACTCACCAGCTGCTGCTGGCCCTCGCCCTTTTGTGAACACGACCTTTCCCTCCTACGCGCAAACCTGCCCCGCTTGCGGCCAACCCAACAGCTGCGCGATCGCCGCGGGCGGCGAGGCAGCAGACTGCTGGTGCATGAACACCACGGTGTCACGCGCCGCCCTCGAACAATTGCCTGCGAATGAGCGGGGCCAGCGCTGCATCTGCCCGGTGTGCGCACGCGCTGGCGCACCTGCTGGCGATGGTCCCGAAGGTGCCCCAGAGCCTCATCGACCTCCCTTATGATCGTTTTTTTGCCTGAGGAGCATCCCCATGCCGACGTACCACATTGAAATGATGGAAGGCCGCACGGTCGAACAGAAGAAAAAACTGGTGGAAGAAATCACCCGTGTTTCCGTAGAAGTGCTTGGCGGCACACCTGAGATGGTGGACATCCTGATCACCGACGTCAAACGCGAAAACTGGGCCACGGGCGGCAAGCTCTGGCTGGAACGGACATCCTGAGTCTTCTGTAGTTTTCATGGATCCTGAGCGCAGTCCACACCTCTGACCTCTTCATGACCCACGTTTCAGGATCGTTGTCCTTGCTGCGCGAGCGCTATGGCGAGCGCTACCGGTGGTTGCTGCTGCTGTCAGTGATGGTCGGGACCATGGCATCCATCATGTCCTCCACCATCGTCAACGTGGCGATTCCGGACATGAGCCACTACTTCGCGCTGGGCCAGGAGCGGGCGCAGTGGGTCACATCGGGGTTCATGGTGGCCACTACGGTATCCATGCTCACCACACCGTGGCTGCTGTCACGCTATGGCTACCGCGCCACCTATGTGGGGGCCATGCTGCTCTTGCTGGCTGGCGGTGTGGGGGGCGGACTGGCCCGTGATTTTGGCCTGGTGCTGGCCGCGCGCGTGGCCGAGGGCTTGGCGGCAGGCGTTGTGCAACCTATCCCTGCCGTCATCATCTTGTACGCATTCCAGCCCCACGAGCAGGGCCGCGCCAGCGGCATTTTTGGCATGGGGGTGGTGCTGGCCCCCGCCCTGGGCCCCAGCATTGGCGGCCTGCTGGTGGACTGGTTTGGCTGGCGTTCGATTTTTTTCATGGTGGTGCCGCTGTGCCTGGCATCGCTCTGGCTGGCCTATAAGTTTGTGCCCGCTAGCGCGCCTGGAGGCGTGGAACCTAACCGCCAGGGCGAAGCGCTGGACTGGCGCGGCCTGCTACTCGGCACCGTAGGCACGCTGTGCCTGCTCAACGGACTCGTGTCACTGCACGGAGGCTCCATGGCCGAAGCCGCGACTCTGCTCGCCATCGCAGCGGTTTGTGTGGCCGCTTTCATTGCCTGGCAACGCCGACTCATCCAACGCGGCCACAAACCTTTGATGGACTTGCGGCTGTTCCAGTATCGACAATTTGCCATGGGTAGTGTGGTGGCCTTCATCTACGGCACCGCCCTGTTCGGTTCGACCTACCTGCTCCCGGTCTATATGCAGCTGGGGCTGGAGTTGTCGGCGTCACACGTCGGCACCTTGATGCTGCCCGCCGGTTTTGTACTGGCCGTCACCATCGCCCTCGTGGGCCGCCTGGCAGATAGGCAGCCCACGCATTTTCTGGTCAGTATTGGGTTGGGGCTGCTGGCGCTGTCTTTCGGCCTTATGGTGTTTGTCAGCCTGGGCTCTTCACTATGGATGCTGGTGGCCTTTGCCATCCTTGGGCGCATCGGTCTGGGCTTCATCCTGCCATCGCTCAATTTGGGAGCCATGCGTCCGCTGGACAAATCGCTGATTTCCCAAGGGTCGAGCGCCATCGGTTTCTTGCGCATGCTCGGTGGTGCGGCTGGGGTCAGCCTGTGCGGCATCGTTTTGGAATGGCGCCTGACCGCCCATGGCGTTTCCCTCGCCACTGGGGGTAGTACTCCTGCACGCATCACCGCCTTCGGCGAGACGTTTTTGATGCTGACCTTGCTCTGCCTGATCGCGTTGGTAGCAGCCTGGCAACTGCGCGCACCCAAGCCGGAGTGAGTCAGGGCGATGACTCCCCTTTGCGGAGGCATCATCGTGTCTACATCAAGTCCATTCAACCAAGAAACGGAACACACCCCCATGTGCCAACTGCTCGGCATGAACTGCAATGTCCCTACCGATGTGACCTTCAGCTTCACAGGGTTCGCCCAACGGGGCGGGAAGACAGACCACCACAGCGACGGCTGGGGAATCGCTTTCTTTGAAGACAAGGGCTTGAGGCACTTTGTAGACCACCAAGCGGCGGTGGAATCACCCGTGGCAGAGCTGATCCGCCGTTATCCCATCAAAAGCAAAAACGTCATCGCCCATATCCGCAAGGCCACCCAGGGCGTGGTCAGTCTGCAAAATTGCCACCCTTTTGTGCGTGAGCTTTGGGGGCGCTACTGGGTCTTCGCCCACAACGGCGACCTCAAAGACTTTCGCCCTCGACTGCATTCGCATTTCCGCCCCGTGGGAGACACCGACAGCGAACATGCTTTCTGCTGGATCATGCAGGAACTGGCGAAGTCTCACGCCAGCGTACCGTCCGTCCCGGAGCTGACCTTGACGCTCAAAGAACTGGCCGCCCGCATCAGCCCGCACGGCACGTTCAACTTTTTGCTCTCCAACGGACAAGCACTGTGGGCGCATGCCACCACAAGCCTCTATTACCTGGAGCGCCGTCACCCGTTTGGGGAAGCACACCTGAGTGACGAAGATCTCAAGCTCGACTTCTCCCAAGAGACGAGCGAGAAGGATGAGGTGTCGGTGGTGGTAACGAGTCCGCTGACAAGGAACGAGGCATGGAGGGCGTTTGGGAGTGGAGAGCTGGTGGTGTTTAGCGAAGGCAGGAGGCTGGCTGTTTAGGCCAAGCTAAAACCACCAAGTTCAGTGACGGGGCTATGAACTTTGAGCGTTGCAGAGTTTTGTCCCGCAAAATGATCTTGCCTTGGAGCCCAATCAGACTGAACCCCCCAAAGCAAAACGCCCCTGTACTCGAATGAGCACAGGGGCGGTTTGGGCTGTAAGAGCCTGACGATGACCTACTTTCACACGGGAACCCGCACTATCATC
>NZ_JAEFCH010000057.1:0-12910 GCF_016406015.1 Acidovorax sp. IB03
CAGCCCGCATACCCCCCCTCTCCCTATGGAGTGGGGGGGTTTGTCTTATGGGCCTCTGATATTCACATTTACGTAACGCTTATACCCATAAGCCATCGGATATGCAGCTACAAGACATCCTGTTTTCGCAAGGGTTCGGAACCCGAAGGGTGTGTGCAGGGTTGGTTCAGCAAGGCTGGGTAGAGGTTAGTCTTGACGGGCAGCCTTTTGATAAATGCATTGATTCAAGTGCGGAGTACGATCCTGAAGGTCTTCGGCTGCTGGTGCAAGGGCAGGAGTGGCCTTGGTGCGAAAAAGCTTATATCTTGTTGCACAAACCACCTCGAACTGAGTGTTCACAGAAGCCGTCGGCATATCCCAGTGTCTACACCCTGCTGCCTGCGCCATTGCGCCAGCGTCCGACAAAGAACGCCATCCAAGGAGTGCAGGCGGTTGGTAGGCTGGACCAAGACACCACAGGTTTGTTGTTGCTGAGCGATGATGGTCAATTTATCCATCGGATGACCTCTCCCAAGAAGCATGTACCTAAGGTGTATGAGGTGACTACGAAACACCCCGTGGATGCTCGTCAAATTTCAAAATTGTTGGAAGGGGTCGTCTTGGATGATGACCCAATAGCTGTGAAGGCGGCAGGGGCTGAATTGATTGGCTCTCATCAGCTCAAGTTGACCCTGCTCGAAGGTAAATACCACCAAGTCAAACGCATGTTGGCTGCCGTGGGTAACAGGGTGGAGCAGCTCCACCGCTCACAAATTGGCGCACTGGAATTACCCGAGTCCTTAAAACCCGGTGAGTGGATGTGGCTGGGGAAAGAGCATTTGCGCGATTTGGGCTTTCAAGGCTGAGAGACGCCTTGGTTGGTATTAGGGCGACGATTTCATTCATCAAAAGGTCGTTTGTGGGTTCCTTTCTCTCATCCCGATTTCTCTTCTTCTTTTGGGCTTTTGTTGCGCTTTCTAGTTCGGCATTCGCGTCACAGACGACGCCATTGTTTGTTCTGAACTCGTTGGATGCCAACGTCAGTGTGATCAATCCTGTGACATGGGAGGAGATTCGCAGAATACCGACCGGTAAGGAGCCGCATCATCTGTATCTCACGCCGGACGAGCGTTCGATCATTATTGCCAATGCGCTCAGCGATACATTGACGTTCATTGATCCGCGGACCGCTGAGGTCCAGCGAACTGTTCGTGACATCGTCGATCCCTACCATCTTCGATTTACCCCTGACATGAAGTGGCTGGTCACTGCAGCCAATCGGCTGAACCATGTGGATTTTTATAAATGGGATGGTAAAGAGCTGACCTTGGCGAAACGGGTTGCCACGTCTCGCACGCCGAGCCATATCTGGATTGATAGCAAAAGCACCACTGCTTATGTGTCGATGCAGGACAGTGATGAGCTGGTTGCGATGGACATTGCGACGCAGTCGATCCGCTGGCGTACGAAAACAGGCGCCATGCCTGCCGATATTTACGGCAGCCCTGATGACAAACGGCTTTTTGTGGGGTTGACCGGTAGTGACAGCGTGGAGGTTTTTGATGTGAGCGGAGCTCAACCTTCAAGCATCAAAAGAATAAAAACAGGCAGTGGTGCACACGCTTTTCGCGCCGCGGGCGATAAGCGCCATCTCTACGTGAGTAACAGAGTGGCCAATACGATCAGCAAACTGGACATGCAGCGACAAGAGGTCGTGGACACTTATCCTGTTCCAGGAGGGCCTGACTGTATGGACGTCTCTGCAGACGGTCGCTTTATCTTTGTCAGTTCACGTTGGGCCAAAAAGATGTCTGTGGTGGATACTGTGGAGAAAAAAGTGATCAAGCAGGTACCGGTAGGTAAGTCACCTCACGGTGTCTGGACTTTGCAGCACGCGCCACGTTAATAATCTGGCCAAATGCTCTCCATGCGCTTTCTGCTCTGCGTAGCTGGAGGCTTCGCACTTGCCGGGTTGTATCACTCGCAAGCATCAGCCACGCCTGCGCAAGACTGCAAGAAGCCCGTTTATTTGACCTTCGATACCGGGCACATGGCCGTTGCACCGGTGATCGCAGATATCTTGGCGAGGCAGAAAGTGGTGGTTACCTTTTTTGCCGCCAATGAAAAGACGAAAGAGGGTGACGGTAGCCTCGGTGAGCATTGGGGGGGCTGGTGGCGTGAGCGGGCGAAAGAAGGGCATGAATTTGCTCCTCACACTTTTAACCATGTTTACTGGGTTGCGGATGCCGGTAAGGATGCATTTCGGGTGAAACCTTCGGCGGGCTCACGGCAGGGAGAGACCTACATTCTTGACCGTAACGGCTATTGCGAAGAGCTTTCACAATCTTCTCGTAGGCTTCATATGCTCACCGGCAAGTCACCTCTGCCATTGTTTCGAGCACCGGGTGGCAGGTTATCTCCATCTCTCGAACTCGCGGCCAAGTCATGTGGGTACCGGCATGTGGGATGGGCCGCAGCCGGTTTTTTGGGCGATGAGCTACCAAGCGAGAAGTTCAGTAATGCCATGTTGCTCGACAAGGCGCTGCGTGGCATTCGGTCTGGAGATATCTTGATGGCGCATTTGGGTATATGGTCCAGGCGAGACCCTTGGGCTCCAGCAGTACTGGAGCCTCTTATCGTTGGGCTCAAGCAAAAGGGCTTCTGCTTCAAGACTCTCAAGGATCATCCTCAATTGGGCATAGAGCAGGCTTTTTGAGTCCGCGGAATTTCCACTTCAAAAGAAGGATGCTGTCGTATGGATTGGGTTGCCGGCGTTTTTGACGCCGCCCAGCAGTGGGTGTTTGAAAATACGATTCAGCCGCTACTGTTTATGCTGGGTTGGGGCGGAATTCTGGAGTCCGGCTATGCGGCGGCTGGGTGGTTGCTGGTGGGTACGCTTCAGATCGCGGTGATCTGTCTGGTTATTGGGCCTCTGCAAAAGTGGAAACCAGTGGAGCCCGTAGTGAATAAAGCTGCAGTCCGGGTGGATGTGCTCTACACGCTCATTCACCGTTTGGGGGTGTTCCGTGTCGCAGTCTTTTTTCTGCTGATACCTCTCATGGACTCGATGTTTGGTGCGCTTCGCCTCATCGGCTTCAGTCCATTGCAGCTAGATGGTTTGCTTCCCGGAGTCACGGATATTCCTTGGGTTAGCCTGCTGATCTACCTGGTTGTCTTTGATTTTGTGGATTATTGGATTCACCGAGGCCAGCACCATTTTGAGTGGTGGTGGACGCTGCATGCGCTACACCACTCTCAGCAGCAGATGACGATGTGGACGGACAACCGCAACCATTTGCTGGATGACGTCCTACGCGACATCATCTTGGTCGTAGTAGCCCAGTGCATTGGAGTCGCTCCGACCCAGTTCATCGCCATTGTGGCTATCACCCAATTGAGTGAGAGTTTTCAGCATGCCAATCTTCGCCTGTGGTTTGGCTCCATCGGCGAGCGGCTTTGGATCAGCCCTCGATTTCACCGCAGGCACCACAGTATCGGCATAGGGCATGAAACCGTTCAGACCCCCAAAGGTGGCAAGCTCGGCCACCCCGCTGATGCCAGAAAGGTTGTCTTGGGCGGGCACAACTTTGGTGTGCTGCTTCCCTGGTGGGACATGCTGATGGGGACGGCCAATTTTGAGTTGAGATATGACCCTACCGGTATTCGAGACCAGGTCGAGCCCGATGCACATGGCCGCGTACGTGACTACGGAAAAGGCTTTTGGTCTCAACAATGGCTCGGCATCTGTCGATTGTTGGGACGGGCATAGGTGGATAGGTGCACGCCAGATCTGCGCGTTATGCTTGCGCCATGGGTTTGCTCTTTGATTCTTTTTGGCGAGCCGCCGCATATTGTTTGCGGCCGCGCGTCATGCTGCTGTCTGTAGTGCCGCTGCTGTTGATGGCGTTGCTGGCGCTGGTGTTGCAACATTTTTATTGGGATGCCGCTGTCCAGGGAATGGCTTCATGGCTGGACGATTCCACCCTGCTGGCAAGCATGCTGTCGTGGCTGGCGTCTTGGGGCCTTGCCAATGTGATGGATTGGCTCGCTCCGTTGATGGTGGTCTTGCTCGCTTCTCCGGTGTTGGTGGTCGTTTCCCTCTTGTCCGTCGCCTTTCTGATGACGCCCGCCCTGGTGAATATGGTGGCCGTTCGGAGGTTTCCGTCTCTAGAGCGAAAGCAGGGCGGTGCTTTGCTGGCCAGCATTTCGTGGTCGCTGGCTTCCACGGTGATGGCACTCCTGGCATTGTTGTTTTCTGTGCCTTTGTGGCTGGTTCCCCCCCTGGTGCTGGTACTACCGCCTTTGATATGGGGGTGGCTAACTTACCGGGTGATGGCTTTTGACGCGCTGGCCGAGCATGCCAGCAAGGACGAGCGCAGAGAAGTGCTGCGACGCCACCGGGTCACCCTGCTGGGCATGGGGATCCTGACGGGTTACCTCGGTGCTGCACCCAGCATTGTGTGGGCTTCGGGCGTGGTGTTTGCCGCAGCGTTTGTGGTTCTCTTGCCGTTGGCCATCTGGATTTACACGCTGGTTTTTGCGTTTTCATCGCTGTGGTTTGCTCACTTCTGCTTGCAGGCGCTGGCGCAATTGCGTGCCGCCAATTCTGCGGTGGGCGCCGCCGCTCCTGTGCGCGCAGCAAACGGTGCTGCTGTACCGGGCGCGCCAGGGCAGGCGCAGCCTCCACCAAGCTCCCATCCACTCGATTGAAATCTATGGCTCCCTCTTTTGGTTTAATCATCGTCGGCGACGAGATTCTGTCGGGCAAGCGTGCTGACAAGCACCTGCCCAAAGTCATTGAGCTGTTAGGGGCGAGAGGCCTTGCGCTTTCTTATGCCGACTACGTGGGCGATAACCCAGAACGACTCACCGCCACTTTGCAACGGGCATTTGCATCGTCAGACGTTGTTTTTTCCTGTGGAGGCATCGGTGCAACGCCCGATGACCACACCCGCCAGTGCGCGGCCAAAGCGTTGGGCCGTGAGCTGGTGCTGCATGACACGGCTGCAGCCCTGATTCGCGAGCGGATGCAGGACGTGGCTAAAGAACAAGGCGTTGCCTACGAGCCTGAGCGCGCCGACAATGTGCATCGTCTGAACATGGGTGTATTTCCCCAGGGCGCAGAGGTGATTCCTAACCCGTACAACAAGATTCCAGGGTTCAGCTGCACCAGCCCCGCGGGCGGGGTGGTGCATTTTTTCCCAGGTTTCCCGGTCATGGCGTGGCCCATGATGGAGTGGGTGCTAGATCAGCACTACCGCCATCTTTTTCACGTGGCTCCGCAGGTGGAGCATTCTGTGATCGTGCTGGGGGCCATGGAGGCTGCCCTGACGCCCCTTATGGAACAGGTGGAGCGTCACCATCCCGGTCTGCGGGTGTTCAGCCTGCCCAGTGTGGATCACCCCCAGTACGGACGCCATATTGAACTAGGGGTGAAAGGCCCCCAGGATTTGGTTCCTGCCGGCTGGACTGCGTTGCTGCAAGGTCTGCACGATATTGGTGCGGATATGGGCCCCGAGTTGGTGCGAACTTTGTAGTGCTTGCAGGCTTCACTGTGTGTGAACATTTTTGGTGCAATGTGTTGTGCGCTTCTCGCAGGGGCTGCGTGCACTGCGCCACCGTAGTGCGGGATTGAGTGCGGCTGGCACGCAACCTGCTTAGTTTCAGTAGATTTTTCAACAAGCGCTTTACCCAGGAGAACCTGATGGCCAAGACCGTTGCAGATGTGATGAAGATGGTGAAGGAAAACGAAGTCAAGTTCGTTGACTTCCGTTTTACCGATACCCGTGGCAAGCAGCAGCACACCACGGTGCCTGTCTCTCACTTTGACGAAGACAAGTTCATTTCGGGCCACGCCTTCGACGGCTCTTCGATTGCCGGCTGGAAGGGTATTGAAGCCTCCGACATGCAGCTGATTCCTGACCCGAGCAGCGCCAACATCGATCCCTTCTTTGAAGAAACCACGCTGATCCTGACCTGCGATGTGATCGAGCCCAGCGATGGCAAGGCCTACGACCGCGATCCACGCTCCATCGCCAAGCGCGCTGAAGCCTACCTGAAGGCATCTGGCCTGGGCGACACAGCTTACTTTGGCCCCGAGCCAGAATTCTTCATCTTCGACGGCGTGCGCTGGAGTACAGAGCCCAACCACACTTTCTACGAAATCGAAGAGTACGAAGCCCCCTGGAACACCGGCTCCAAGCTCGAAGGCGGCAACCGCGGCCACCGTCCCACCGTCAAGGGCGGCTATTTCCCCGTGCCTCCCGTCGACAGCACGCAAGACATGCGCGCCGAGATGTCCCTGATTCTCGAATCCCTGGGTATTCCGGTTGAAGTGTTCCACCACGAGGTGGCAGGTGCTGGCCAGAACGAAATCGGTACCCGCTTCAGCACGCTGGTCGAGCGCGCTGACTGGACCATGCTGCAAAAGTACGTGATCCACAACGTGGCCAACGCCTACGGCAAGACAGCCACCTTCATGCCCAAGCCTTACCACGGCGACAACGGCTCCGGCATGCACGTGCACCAGTCCGTGTGGAAGGACGGCAAGAACCTGTTTGCTGGCGACGGCTACGCAGGCCTGTCTGACTACGCCCTGTACTACATCGGCGGCATCATCAAGCACGCCCGTGCCCTGAACGCCATCACGAACCCTGGCACCAACAGCTACAAGCGTCTGGTTCCTCACTTCGAGGCACCTGTGAAGTTGGCGTACTCCGCCAAGAACCGCTCTGCTTCGATCCGTATTCCTTACGTGGCCAACCCCAAGGGCCGCCGCGTGGAAGCCCGCTTCCCTGATCCACTGATGAACCCCTACCTGGGCTTTGCCGCTCTGTTGATGGCGGGTCTGGACGGCGTGGAAAACAAGATCCATCCCGGCGAAGCCGCTACGAAGGACCTGTACCACCTGCCCCCAGAGGAAGACAAGCTGGTGCCCACCGTGTGCCACAGCCTCGACCAAGCGCTGGAGCACCTGGACAAGGACCGCGCGTTCCTGACCAAGGGTGGCGTGTTCACCGACAGCATGATCGACGCCTACATTGAGCTGAAGATGGCTGAAGTGACCCGCTTCCGTATGGCCGTGCATCCTGTCGAGTACGACATGTACTACTCACTGTGATTGCCCGTCTTGGGTGATCAACCAAAAGGCGGCTTCGGCCGCCTTTTTTCTTGAGGCCTTTGTTTCGGGCGACGACCCTGGTGTTTGCAAGCGTTGCATCCTCACACAAATCCCTCCGTGACGCGGGCGGCGCTGCATTGGCGATGAGCAGCGATTGGGGGATACTCCAAGGCAATCCTGCATGAGCAGTGCGAGGAACTCTATGAAAAAAACGCTACTTACCCTGTGGATCATTGCGACCTTGCCCGTGGCCGCTTTTGCGCAAGACCGAATCTATCGCTGTGGAAATGAATACACCAACAACGCCACGCAGGCCAAAGAGCGTGGCTGCAAGTTGGTGGAAGGCGGCAACGTCACGGTGATTCAAGGCTCACGCCCCTCGGGTGGCGGGGGCGCTGCGTCCGGTGGTGGGTCGTCTGCTGCTTCATCTTCATCGGCCACGTCTGCCTCCCCCGCTGGCGCACCGCGAGTGACCAACAACGACCAGCGCGCCCGCGACTCCGATGCCCGCGCGATTTTGGAGGCCGAATTACGCAAAGCCGAAGCTCGCCATGCCGAGCTGGTCAAGGAATACAACGGCGGCCAGCCAGAACGGAATGCGCTGGATTTACGCAACCCCCAGCGCTATATGGAGCGCACGGCAGAACTCAAGGCCTCCGTGGCGCGCAGCGAGAGCGATATTGCTGGTATCAAGCGTGAGCTGAGCCGTTTGCCCGCCAACTGATTCTGACCCGTGAGCACTTCCACTGCGGCTGACGCCAACCAGGGCCTCAGCCGTTTTCATTCTCTGGACCTTCTATCCACGCTGATCGCCGTGCTGCGCGCCGATGGGGCTGTGCAGTTTGCCAATGCAGCGCTGGAGAACACGCTGGGCCTGTCGCGTCGCACGCTTGAAGGCGCTGATTTCTCCGCCTTCTTTACCGACCCTGCGCTGCTGCAAACAGCGCTCACCGGGGCCAAGGTGCAAGACTTTGCCGCACTGAGGTTTGAGGCCAGCCTGCGGCGGCCCACGCAAGACCCGGTGCCGGTGCATGTGAACGTGGCCGCTTCCGAGCGCATGGGCGAGATGCTGGTAGAGCTGTGGCCGCTGGAGCAGCAGGCCCGCCAGGACCGCGAAGAGCGCCTGCGCGAGCAGGCACTGGCCAACAAGGAGCTGATCCGCAACCTGGCGCACGAGATCAAGAACCCGCTGGGCGGCATTCGCGGCGCCGCGCAGCTGCTGGAGATGGAGCTCGAAAGCCGCGACCTCAAGGAATACACCCAGGTCATCATCCACGAGGCCGACCGGCTGCAAAGCCTGGTCGATCGCCTGCTGGCCCCCCACCGGCACCCCCATCTGGTGGGAGATGTGAACATCCACGAGGTGTGCGAACGCGTTCGCTCGCTGGTGCTGGTGGAGTACCCCCAGGGGCTCAAGGTGGTTCGCGACTACGACATCTCCATCCCTGAGTTCCGGGGCGATCGCGCGCAGCTCATTCAGGCTCTGCTCAACGTGGTGCAAAACGCGGCGCAGGCCCTGACCGAGCGTATCGCGCAGGGCGATGCCGTGATCACCTTGCGCACCCGGGTGGCCCGGCAAGTCACCTTCGGCCGCCAACGCTATCGCCTGGCACTGGAATTGCATGTCATCGACAACGGACCCGGGGTGCCCGATGCCATCAAAGAGCGGATTTTTTATCCGCTGGTGTCAGGGCGCGACGGTGGGTCAGGATTGGGTTTGACGCTGGCACAGACATTTGTGCAGCGGCACCACGGGTTGATCGAGTGCGACAGTGTTCCGGGTCGCACCGATTTCCGAATCCTGATTCCGCTCCCCTGAGGTCTGAGACACAAAACCACAGGGAAGGTAAACACACATGAAGCCGATCTGGTTAGTAGATGATGACCCGTCGATCCGCTTCGTCCTGGAAAAAGCGCTGGCGCGCGAGAACCTGCCCACGCGCAGCTTCACCCACCCGCGCGAGGTGCTCGATGCCCTGGCCGATGTGACGGCGGGTGACCCAGCCCGGCAAGGCCCTCAGGTGCTGGTCAGCGACATTCGCATGCCTGGCGGCTCGGGTCTGCAGCTCCTGGAAAAAGTGCGTGAGATGCAGCCGGGCTTGCCCGTCATCATCATGACGGCGTATTCCGATCTGGATAGTGCCGTCTCGGCCTTCCAGCGTGGCGCGTTCGAGTATCTGCCCAAGCCGTTTGATTTGCCCAAAGCGGTGGAGCTGATCCGCCGCGCGGTCGAAGAAAGCCAGCGCGAAGAGGTGACCGAAGAGCGCCAGACTGCCACTCCCGAAATGCTGGGCCAGGCGCCTGCCATGCAGGACGTGTTTCGCGCCATCGGCCGACTGAGCCAAAGCGTGGTCACGGTGCTCATCACCGGTGAATCGGGTTCGGGCAAGGAGCTGGTGGCGCGCGCGCTGCACAAACATTCGCCCGTGGCCGACGGGCCGTTCGTGGCCATCAACACGGCGGCCATCCCGAAGGACCTGCTGGAGTCCGAACTGTTTGGCCATGAGCGCGGCGCCTTCACCGGTGCGCAGACGCAGCGGCGTGGGCGCTTTGAGCAAGCCGAGGGCGGCACGCTCTTTCTGGACGAAATCGGCGATATGCCGTTTGACCTGCAGACCCGCCTGCTGCGCGTGCTGTCTGACGGGCAGTTCTACCGCGTGGGCGGCCATGCCGCTGTCAAGTCGCATGTGCGTGTGATTGCCGCCACGCACCAGAACCTGGAGCAGCGCGTGAAGGAGGGCGGGTTCCGTGAAGACTTATTCCACCGCCTGAACGTGATTCGCCTGCGGCTGCCCGCGCTGCGTGAACGCCACGCCGACGTGCCCATGCTCACCCGCCACTTTCTGCAGCAAAGTGCGCGGCAGCTGGGGGTGGAGCCCAAGCGCATTTCGGATGCAGCGTTGGCCCGCCTGGAGCAGTTTTCATTTCCCGGCAACGTGCGGCAGCTGGAGAACATCTGCCACTGGCTCACGGTGATGGCACCTGCACAGGTGATCTCGCTGCAAGACCTGCCCCCTGAAGTGCTGGAAGCACCTTTGGTGCCGGTCGCCGAGCCCGTGGCGGCTACGCCCACCCCGGCGCCTGTGCCCCTTCCTGAGCCCGCACCCGCTGCAGCGGCCGTGGCGCCGGTGGCTGTGCCCAGCCAGGGGGCTGCGGGTTGGGCTGCCCCGCCAGCCGATGCATCCATCAGGCCCCTGGGTGACGCTGTAGCGCCCGTGGCTGCACCCCCCGTAGCTGCGCCCCTGGGGTGGGAGCATGCGCTGGAGGCAGAAGCGCAAAAGCTGCTCGCCACGGGCCAGCCAGATGTGTGGGATGTGCTCAACCGCCGGTTTGAATCGCAGCTGATCCGCACCGCGCTGGTGGCCACCCACGGCCGGCGCATGGAAGCTGCGCAGCGCTTGGGCATTGGCCGCAACACCATCACCCGCAAGATCCAGGAACTGGGCCTGGATGCGGCAGATGAAGGCTGAATTGGCCTCTAGCGCTTATGGAATAAGCGCCAGCAGCTATTGAATTGATAGCTGCTGCGCGGTGTCAGCGTGCGGCCTCGGGCCGCGCTGCAGCACTGGCGTGACGGTCAAGACAGGGGCTCTCTGTCCTACACCGGTGGGGTCCTTCCTCCGACCTCGGTGGCGGGCGGTGGTTTCAATAATGAAATCACTGTCAACCAACCGGAGATGTTTCATGTCGGATTACAGAGATGCCAACCGTGACCCCATTACCAATGAGCCAGGCGCACACCCCGTGGGCACCGGCGTAGGTGCTGCCCTGGGCGGCGCTGCTGCAGGTGCAGCCGCTGGTGCTTTTGGCGGCCCAGTGGGTGCTGTGGTGGGTGGCGTGGCAGGTGCCGTTGCTGGCGGACTGGCCGGCAAGGCGGCTGCCGAGGCGGTGAACCCCACCGAAGAAGACGCTTACTGGCGTGACAACTACACCCGCGAGCCTTACCACGTGCCAGGTCGCCCCTATGAGCAATACCGTCCGGCCTACGAGCTGGGCTGGTCTGCCGTGGGCCGCTACGAAGGCGACTTCGATGCCGTGGAGCCCCGACTGGCGGACGACTGGCGTGCCCGCCACGCCACGGGCGGCCTGGCCTGGTCTGATGTGCGCCCTGCGACCCGGGCGGCCTGGGATCGCGCTTCCACCCGTGCCCACACCCGCCTGGGCAGCGCAGGCACCCAGGGCGCTGCGAGTGCCGTGGGAGCCATGGATACGTCTGACGGTGACGATGTGGTGGAAGTTCTCAACGACGTGCTGGAGTCTGCCCGCGACGGCGAGTACGGCTTCCAATCCTGCGCCGACCATGCCGATTCGGCCGAACTCAAGAGCATCTTTCTGCGCCACTCGCAGCAGTGCGCCGCAGCAGCGCAAGAGCTGGAGCGCGAAATTCGCCGCTTTGGGGGCGAGCCCGCTTCCGGCGGCACCATCGCAGGGGCGGTGCACCGGGGCTGGGTGTCGGTGAAGGCTGCGCTGTCATCGCGCGACGACAAGGCCGTGCTGGAGGAGTGCGAGCGTGGTGAAGACGCTGCGGTGGCCCGCTACCGCAAGGCCTTGAACGCCGCGTTGCCTGCCGACGTGCGCGCGCTGCTGGAGCGCCAGGCCCAGGGCGCCAAGCGCAACCACGACGAAGTGCGTGCGCTGCGCGACAGCTACGCCCAGCGATAAGCGGCGCCTGAAGCGAAACAGGCCGGGGGTGTCCCGGCCTGCCGTCACGCTAGCGGCTGCAGAGTGAAAGCTCTGCAGCTTTTTTGCGTGGTGCGGTGGTAGGGCCGTGCGCGTAGATCAGGCCCCCAAGGTGACCACCACCGGCGCGTGGTCGCTGGGCTGGGGGTTCTTGCGCGGGGCGCGGTCTACCACGCACGCGGTGACTTGGGGGCGAAGGGCTTCGCTCACCAGAATGTGGTCAATGCGCAAGCCCCGGTTTTTCTGAAAGCCCAGCATCCGGTAATCCCACCATGAAAAGGACTTCTCCGGCTGCTCAAACATGCGAAAGGCGTCCGTCAGCCCCAGCGCCAGTAGCGCCTTGAAATGGTCGCGCTCTTGCGTGGTGTGGTGAATGGTTTCGCGCAGGCCCTCCGGGTCGTAAGAGTCGCGGTCTTCGGGCGCCACGTTGAAGTCACCCACCAGCACCAGACGCGGGTGTGCAGCCATTTCGGCCTGAATCCAGTCGTGCAGAGCCTGCAGCCAGCGCATCTTGTAGGCGAACTTTTCCGAGCCGGGCTCCTGACCATTCACAAAGTAGCCGTTGAGCAAGCGCAGCGGGCCTTCGGGCGTGTCCAGCGTGGCGGCGATCACGCGGGATTGCTCGTCGTCAAACCCCGGAATGTTGCGAACCACGTCGCGCACCGGCGTGCGGGTCAGAATGGCAACGCCGTTGTACGTCTTTTGCCCAAACGCCACGGCGTGGTAGCCCGCGTCTTGCAGCGCAGCGTGCGGAAACTTGTCATCGGTCAGCTTCAGCTCTTGTAGGCACAGGGCATCCACCGGGTTGGTGGCCAGCCAGGCCAGCACTTGGGGCAGACGCACAGACAGGGAGTTGACGTTCCAGGTGGCAATTTTCATGGGTGGGTGTGATGTGATGGAGTCCAGAGATGGAGAGGATTAGAACCTGTGGGGCCGCCCAGCTTCAGGTGAGGTGGCGGGTTCGGGGCGGCTGAAGGCGCCGCGTCAGGCTGCATTGTGGCCGCCTCCCCACTGGGAGGCGGGCAGTTGATGGATTGCCCATGATTCAAGGTGCTGTTTTGGGTGGCCAGGGTTATCCTAGCTACCAAAAGGAGGCCCCCCGGCTCTGCCGGGGAGGCAGTAGAAGTTTGA
>NZ_JAEFCH010000058.1:0-12706 GCF_016406015.1 Acidovorax sp. IB03
TGCTGGATGAAATCACAGTATCAATGGGGCTGCTGGAGCTAAATAGATACCCCTTTTATTTGCACAGTGTCCGGGTGTATTAACCGGGTTTTGCTGTTTACATTGAGTTATATCGTATGAATATCCCATTGCTGAGTCCTGATGCGCTTCAGCGAATTTCCGACGCTTGCTGCTACATCTCTGTCTTTCTCGGTGATGAGAAGATAAGTCAAGGAACTGGGTTTGCTTACACCGCGAACGGTGAGGTGCTCACGGCAGCGCACGTGGTCACGGGGCGGTCGCCGATTCGGCACTGCGACTACAAGGATCCGGATCAACGCATTTACTGCAAGTTTGCTGGGCACCCCGCGGCGGAGTACCGTGTATTCTTTTGCAGCATAGATCTTGATATTCCATCGTTCACGAGTCGAATTCAACTCGACTTGGCTATCCTTCTGCCGAAAAGTCCATTTGTGACTGCCGTGTCGCATATTCCTGCAAACGTCAACCCGCCAACACTCGGTGAGCGCGTTTGTCTTGCCGGGTTTTCAGAGGAACTCGAGCTCCCGTTCAATGTGGACCGACTGCTTCAACATGACTTCTCCGGCGCGGCGCAGTTTCGTGAAGCGATGCGAACTGGATACATCGCTGACATGACGGGGCCATTGCTAAAGCAAGGGAACGTAGGAAATTTGAGGCGCATCGTTGCTGAAAATACTCAAAATGGCGACCGTGTGGAATGTGACGTGATGTACATTGATAACGCGATGCATGCAGGAGCTAGCGGCGGTCCGGTGGTGAACGGAAAGGGAGAGGCAGTCGGCGTTTTGTCGCAACGGGCGGTGACGCGTGTGGACGTCGGTCAGGAAAAGGTGCGTGTTCCCTCGGGTTGCACGGTTGCACTCAGTTTGGCACCTTTGCTTCACATTGCGAGGAAAACCGGTGACGCTGTGACAGAACAGGTCGTTCGACACGGACATGCACCGGCAATGTGCCGCGAGCCGCGCGCAGCTGGATAAGTCCCGTGATGCGTTACCGGTGCGTGCCGGTCAACTCTGATGTTGAGCCCCCGCTTTCGTGTGAGTTGAACAGCAGTGCCTCGCCGCCTTCAGCCGTTGACTGTCCCTGCTGAATCCACCCCCAGCAATTGATGCAGACGCGTACTGCTGGTGGTGTACTGCAGCGCCACAGGCTTGCCGCTCAATGCTTCCGCCGCAGCAAAGGCGGCCAACGTAGCTTCGTGAAAGCCGCAGACAATCAATTTGCGCTTGCCTGGGTAGGTGTTGATGTCTCCCACCGCGTAGATGCCGGGCACGCTGGTGGCAAAGGTGGCGGTGTCCACCACCAGTTGTTTGCGCTCCATCGCCAGGCCCCAGTCGGCAATCGGGCCCAGGCGGGGTGATACGCCAAGGGCCACCACCAGCACATCCAGCGGCAGCGGTAGGGTGGTGTCTTGCGGGGTGGTGATGTGCAGCGCGGTCAGCCGCTCGTCAGCGCAGTCCATGCCGGTGGGTTGGCCCACGACCACCTGGATGCGGCCGGCATTGCGCAGGGCCTGCAACTGGGCCAGCGCTTCGGGCGTGGCGTTGAAGACATCGCGCCGGTACAGCAACGTCACGTTGGCGGCTTGCCCGGCGGTTGCTGCTTCCACGGCGCAGGCCACGGCCGCATCGTCACCGCCGTGCACCACCAGCCGCTGGTTTTTGAGCGAGGTCGTGGCAGGTAGCCGTGTGTAATGCAGTTGGGTCCCCACAAACCGGTCGATGCCTTCCAGCTTGAGGGCCTTGGGCACGAACGCGCCCACGCCCGCTGCGATGAACACTGCGCGGGCACTCAAGGTAGCGCCTTGGGTGGTGGTGACGTGAAAGCGCCCGGTGTCTGCCTGCGTTTGCAGAGCAGCCACCTGCGTGTTCAGGTGCCACTGGGGCTGGAAGGGTCTGATTTGCTGCTGCAGCAGGGCTGCCAGTTCGCGCCCGCTGCACACGGGCACGCCAGGGATGTCGTAGATGGGCTTGTCGCCATACAGCTCCACGCATTGGCCGCCCGCGTAGGGCAGCGCGTCAATGATGTGGGCTGCCAAGCCTTGCAGGCCCAGCTGGAACACCTGGAACAAGCCCACCGGGCCTGCACCGATGACGACGGCATCGGTTTCTTGAATCATGGGCAAGGCAGCAGGCGCTGGGGCCTGCTGGGGGATGGTGCTGCCGGGTCACACCGCTGCGCCATTGCCACGCTGTGGCAAAGGGTGGTGCAGCGGCGGGCAGCGCCAGCAGGCATTACTTGATCAGGTAAGCGATCTTGCCGGGCTTGCCGTTCCACTCGTCGGCGTCGGGCAAAGCGGGCTTGCGCTTGGTGATGCTCTTCCAACCATCGGCAAAGGCCAGTTCGGCGTTGATCTTGATGAAGGCGATCTGGTCTGCCGGCAGGTCTTCTTCGGCAAAGATGGCGTTGGCAGGGCACTCGGGAATGCACACGGCGCAGTCGATGCACTCATCGGGGTCGATGACGAGCATGTTCGGGCCTTCGCGGAAGCAGTCCACGGGGCACACGTCCACACAATCGGTGTACTTGCACTTGATGCAGTTTTCGGAAACGACGTGGGTCATGGCAGAGGGTGTGTGGGTCGGTCGGTAAAAACCCGCGATTTTAAGGCTTTCACCGCGCGGGTTGAGAGGGCCCCTGAGCCCGCAAGGGGGACTCAGGGCATTTTTTGTTGCGCTGGGTCAGTTCACCAGCACCGCGCCAGCGGTCTTGTGGCTGGCAGTGTCCACCAGGATCAGCGATCCCAGCACGCGGGCCTGGGTGAATGGCGCGGCGGGAATCGCCTCCTGCAGCAGCAGTTCCACATGGCCGATGGCGTTGGGGTCGAGCTGCGTGGCGGCTTCTTCGGCCAGCGTGTTGATGTTGAGCTTGTGCACCACGGCCTTGACCTTGGCCTTGACCCAGCGGTGGCCGTGCAGCGCCCAGTACACGCGGCCTGCGACCAGGGGCTCGTCGTCCATCCAGGCGATGGTGGTACGTAGCTCGCGGCTGGCGGGCCAGGCCGGGGTGGCTGCGGGCGTGTCGCCAAAGTCGTCGTCAGCAGCGGGGGCAGCGGCTGCTGTGGGCGCGGCCAGAATCCAGTCGCCGCGCGAGACATCCACCTCGCGGTCGAGGATGATGCCGGCGCTGGTGCCTGCGGGCACGTCCTTGGGGCGGCGGGCGTGGTCCAGCACCTGGGCCACTGTGGCGAGCTGGCCGCTGGGGAAGATCTGCACGGCGGTGCCGGGCGCGAAGGTGCCCGCAGCCACACGGCCCCAGAACACGCGGCGGCCCTGGCTGGTGTCGGATGAGGACGAGAACTTTTCGACCCACTGCACGGGGAAGGCGGGGGCCAGCGCTGTGTCGGCTGGGGTGTTGGGCAGCTCTTCCAGCACTTGCAGCAGCGTGGGGCCGGTGTAGCCGCACCAGCCTGCATGGGCATCGACCACGTTCCAGCCCTTGAGAGCCGACACCGGCACCGTGGCACGTACGGAGATGCCCGCGGCCTGGGCAAAGGCTTGCAGCGCGCCCTGGATGTGCTTCCAGGCCAGCGCGGGGTCTTCCACCGCGTCCAGCTTGTTCACGGCAAACACCAGCGAATGCACGCGCAGCAGGTGCACCAGCAGGCTGTGGCGGCGGGTTTGCGGCAGCAGGGCCAGGCTGGGGTTCTTCCAGTCGAGCTTGGTGGCATCGACCAGCACGACGGCGGCGTCGGCGCTGCTGGCGGCGGTGACCATGTTGCGGGTGTACTGCTCGTGGCCGGGCGCGTCGCCAATGATGAACTTGCGCTCTTCGGTGGCGAAGTAGCGGTAGGCCACGTCGATGGTGATGCCTTGCTCGCGCTCGGCGCTGAGGCCGTCGGTCAGCAGGGCCAGGTCGGTCTCGCCCTGGCGTTGCACGCCAGCCAGGTGGTCTTGCAGCACGGCCTTGCTGTCTACCAGGAGGCGGCCAATCAGTGTGCTCTTGCCATCGTCCACGCTGCCGCAGGTGATGAACTTGAGGGCGGAGATATGGTCATTTGGGGCTCCAACGCTTGCTGGATAAGCGCTGGCAGCTATTGAATTGGTAGTGTTTGTCATCAGAAATACCCGTCCTTCTTGCGCTTTTCCATCGACGCGTCGCTGGTCTTGTCGTCCATGCGCGTGGCGCCGCGCTCGCTCACGTCGGCGGCCAGGGTCTCGATGACGATCTCGGCCGGGGTGGCGGCGGTGCTCTCCACCGGTGCGGTGCAGGTGATGTCGCCCACGGTGCGGAAGCGCACATCGCGCGTCTCGACCACGTCGCCTTCGCGCGCGGGAGTCAGCTCGGTCACCGGCATCAGCAGGCCTTTCTTGTCCACCACCTGGCGCTTGTGCGTGTAGTAGATGCTGGGCAGGCCGATCTGCTCGCGGTCGATGTACTGCCACACGTCCAGCTCGGTCCAGTTGCTGATGGGGAACACGCGGAAGTGCTCGCCGGGCTGCAAGCGGGTGTTGAACAGCGTCCACAGCTCAGGGCGCTGGGCCTTGGGCTGCCATTGGCCGAAGCTGTCGCGGTGGCTGAAGATGCGCTCCTTGGCGCGGGCCTTTTCTTCGTCGCGGCGGGCGCCGCCGATCAGCGCGTCAAAGCGGAATTCTTCAATCGCTTCGAGCAGCGTGACGGACTGGTGCACGTTGCGTGATTCGCCGGGGTGCGCCAGGCGCACGGTGCCGCGCGCCATCGAATCCTCCACGCTGCGTACGATCAGTTCAGCACCCAGTTCCTTCGCGCGGAAGTCGCGGAAGTCCGTCACTTCCGGGAAGTTGTGGCCCGTGTCGATCATCAAGAGCGGGTAGGGAATGCCTGCACCTGTGGCTTTGGCGCCAAAGGCCTTCTCGGCGCACTTGAGCATGACCAGCGAATCCTTGCCGCCCGAAAACAGCAGGGCGGGGCGCTCAAAGGCGGCGGCGACTTCGCGCAGGATGAAGATGGTTTCTTCTTCCAGGGCGTCGAGGTGCGAGTTGTTGAGGTGGTAGCTCATATCGTTGGTTTTCTCAAGCAGCGCTGAGTCGGTGCGGGCGTTCATGGTCGGGCCTGGGGGTCAGTGGGCGAGGTGCAAGCCGCACTCGCGGTTGTCTTCACCCTTGGTCGGGTCCACGTAGTCGAAGTTGTTGGGCAGGCCGTGCTTCACGCAGTACTCGTGCAGGTCTTTGGACGACCAGTGCAGCAGCGGCGCCACCTTGATGAGCCCGTCGGGGTTGATGCTCACGGGGTCCATCTGTGCGCGCAAGGCGGTGTCGGTAGCGCGCAGGGCCGTGAACCAGACCTCGGGCGCGGTCTCGCGCAGGGCGCGGGCGAAGGGCTCCAGCTTCACTTCGGCGGTGAATGCCGCGTGGCGTGGGTCATCCAGCGCAGGCGTGGGGCCTTCCACGGCTTCGCGGTGGGCGCGCGAGCGCAGCGGCAGGTAGATCTTCAGGTTCAGCCCCAGCTGCTTGGTCACCTCGTCGGCAAAGCGGTAGGTGGCTTCGGTGTTGTAGCCGTTGTCCATCCACACCACGGGTACCTTGGGGTTCACTTGCGTGACCATGTGCAGGATCACGGCTTCAAAAGGCCGGAAGTTCGTAGTGACGATGCTGGTCTTGCCCAGGCCCAGGGCCCATTCCACCAGGGCGGGCGCGTTGCGGCCCAGGTCGGCGTTGACGGCGGTGAGGTCGATGTGGCCCATGGTCATGCTGCCTTTCGGAAGTGGGGCAGCGGCTCGGTCACGTCGCCCTGGTAGAAGCCCTTGAAGCGGTCGAACTGGCGCTGGGCGTCGGCCATGTCCAGGCCTTCGCGCAGCACGGCCACGTCAAAGCCGCAGCGGGCCATCTGCACCAGCTGGTCGATCAGCACGTCGCCGGTGGCGCGCAGCTCGCCCGCAAACTTCAGGCGGCCGCGCAGCAGGCGGGCCTGGCTGAAGGCCCGGCCGTCGGTGAACTTGGGGAACTGCAGGTCAATGCGGTCCACGCCTGCCAGGTCCAGCTCGAACGGGTTGGCATCGTTGGGCAGTTCAATGACTTTTTGGCCGCCAGCGCTTGGCTGGTGCTCGTGAGCAGCTATTATTTTCATAGTGATAAACCCTCAGGCGGTTTCGGTTTCAGCGGGGCGGCGGGCGGCGTTGGCGGCGGCTTTGAAGGGCTCCAGGCCCACGCGGCGCACGGTGTCGATGAAGTTTTCGTAGCGTGGGCCTTGCGCGTCATCGGCCAGCGGCTGGCGCTCGGTGCGGTAGGTGTTCAGCAAGGCTTCGATCACGCCCGGCACTTCGGCGGCGCTGAACGAGGGGCCGATGATCTTGCCCGGCGTGGCAGGGCCCGACAGGTCGGAGCCATCGGCGCCGCCCAGCGTGATCTGGTACCACTCCTTGCCATCTTTATCCACGCCCAGGATGCCGATGTGGCCGCTGTGGTGGTGGCCGCAGCTGTTGATGCAGCCGCTGATGTGCAGGTCGATCTCGCCCAGGTCCCACAGCTCGTCCAGGTCCTGGTAGCGCTCGGTGATGGCTTCGGCAATCGGCAGACTGCGCGCGTTGGCCAGCGAGCAGAAGTCGCCGCCGGGGCAGGCGATCATGTCGGTCAGCAGGCCGATGTTGGGCTTGGCCAGGCCCAGCGCCTTGGCGGCTTGGTACAGCGCGGGCAGCTGGTCGCGGCGCACCCAGGGCAGCAGCAGGTTTTGCTCGTGCGTCACGCGCGATTCGCCGCCCGAGAAACGGTCGGCCAGCTCGGCAGCGGCTTCCATCTGCTCGGCCGTGGCGTCGCCCGGCGCGTAGCCCAGGCGCTTGAACGACAGCATCACGGCGCGCAGCTGCGGGTGGCGGTGCGGCAGCACGTTGCTGGTGAGCCAGCGGCCAAAGTCGCGGTCCTCATTGGCGGCGGTGCGCAGCAGCTCCAGCGTTTCGGCTTCGGCGTTGGCGGGCGACAGGTCCAGCTCGGGCTCGCGGAAGTTCGCGGCCACGCGGTCGTATTCGGCCTGGGTGATGGTGTGCGGGCCGCCTTCGTCCTCGACGATCTGGCGGAACTCTTCATTCACCTGGTCGATGTAGCTCTGGCCTTCGGCCTTCACCAAAATCTTGATGCGCGCCTTCCAGCTGTTGTCGCGGCGACCGTAGCGGTTGTAGACGCGGATCACGGCTTCCAGGTAGTTCATGAGCTGGTTCCAGGGCAGGAACTCGCGCAGCACCGGGCTGATGGTGGGCGTGCGGCCCATGCCGCCACCCACGCGCACCTTGAAGCCCAGCTCGCCCGCGTCGTTCTTCACCAGCTGCAGGCCCACGTCGTACCAGCCCAAAGCGGCGCGGTCTTCGCGCGCGCCGTTGATCGAGATCTTGAACTTGCGGGGCAGGAACGAGAACTCGGGGTGCAGCGTGCTCCACTGGCGCAGGATTTCGCAAAACGGCCGGGGGTCTGCAATCTCGTCGGCGGCGATGCCGGCCAGCGCATCGCTGTTGATGTTGCGGATGCAGTTGCCGCTGGTCTGGATGCCGTGCAGCTGCACGGTGGCCAGCAGGTCCATCACGTCGGCGGCCTTGGACAGCGGAATCCAGTTGTATTGCACGTTGGTGCGCGTGGTGAAGTGGCCGTAGCCGTACTTCAGCTTGGTGCCAATGCGGCGGCCGTCGGCCAGCGGAATGTCGCCCAGCTTTTCTTGCGTGGCCTGGGCCTCGGCCAGCAGGGCAGGCTCGGGTTGGTCGTATTCGCGGGCCACGCGCGCCAGCACGCGCAGTTGCGTGCTGGACAGCTCGCCATACGGCACGGCCACGCGCAGCATGGGGGCGTAGCGCTGCACGTACCAGCCGTTTTGCAGGCGCAGGGGGCGGAACTGCTCTTCGGTCAGCTTGCCCGCTTGCCAGCGTTCGAGCTGGTCGCGGAACTGCTCGGCGCGCAGGCGGATGAATTGGCGGTCAAAGTCGGTGTATTGGTACATCGTGGAGCACTCAGATCAGAATCAATTTGAAGCCCGCCCAGGCGAGCAACAGAGAAAGGGCAGAGCGGATGAGGCGCTCAGGGGTGCGGGTGACCAGGCGCGAGCCCAGCCAGATGCCGGGCAGCGAGCCAGCCAGCAATTGTGCAAGCAAAGGCCAGTCCACCGAGCCGAGCGATGCATGTCCCAGACCCGCCACCAGGGTCAGCGGCACGGCGTAGGCAATGTCGGCGCCAATGATGCGCGGCAGCGGCAGCAGAGGGTACACCAGCAGAAGCACCGTGACACCGATGGCGCCTGCACCCACCGAGGTGAAGGTGACCAGCGTACCGATCACCGCGCCCAGCAGCACGGGCAGGCTCCAGTGGCGGGGGCGGGTGACGTCGCCGGTGTGGGCCTTGCGTGCGGCGTTTTGAGCGGCCTGGCGCTGGGCAGAAAAAACAATCGCCTTGTAGAGCGTGGCAGCGGCCGTGAGCAGCAGGGCAAAGCCCAGCGTGGTGGTCATGATGCGCTGCGCTGTGGCGCTGGCCGGGCCCAGGGTGCGCAGCGCCCACAGCGCCAGCAGGGCGGCCGGAATGCTGCCTGCGCACAGTTGGCCCACCACTTTCCAGGGCACCAGGCGCTGGCGGGCCAGGCTGACGGTGCCGCCCATCTTGGTGAAGGCCGCAAACAGCAAATCGGTGCCCACGGCCATGTGGGGCTTGATGCCGAAAAAGAAGATGAGGATGGGCGTCATCAGCGAGCCACCGCCCACGCCCGTGAGTCCGACGATCAGACCCACCGCGAAACCCGCAAAGACAAACGCCAATTCATGCATGGCGGCGAATGTAGAGGGGCTTCTTATGGAAGCAAACTATTGTTTTGTGCTTCTAATATGCAAATATAGATATAAAGACGTGTTGTAAGAGGCGCCGAGCTGGTGGTCAATCAGTTTTCCGGCAGTCCACACAGCGTTTTTACATCCGCTCACTCGCCAGTGCTCGGGCCAGTTTGGCGTCCAGCGGCAGGGGTTCGCCGTTCAGGCGGGCGGCCAGCAATTCGCCGCACAGCAGGGCCAGAGTCAGCCCCCGCGCGCCCATGGCGGTGCACACCCACAGGCCGGGCAGCGTGGCAGCATCCACCGGCCCCACGATGGGCAAGCGGTCGGGGGCGGTGCAGCGCACGGCGGCCCAGTGTTCCACCGAGGCGGCCGCGCCATCGGCCTGCTCGCCAGCCGCCAGCCGGGCTTCGAAACGGGGCGCCAGGGCGCGGGCGGCTGTGGGCATCAGGGTCTGCAGCTTGCTCCATTGCCCCTGGTGGGCGGCGAGCTGGTCTGGTGCGCTGGCAGGTAGTTCGGTCACGTTACGCTCGAATGTCGAGCCCATGATCCAGCCGCGCTCGGTGGCCTGCTCAGCCGGGTTGTCAGTCTGCCCCACGCCAAACGACGGCACCACGTTGCCATGCCCATTGGCCGGGAAGGGCGCGGGCGGCGGCAGGTGCGCGGCATAGCGGCCCCAGGACACCTGGCCGCGCACGGGCTGCAGGGGCCAGCGCTCGGCCAGCAGGGTGGGGCTGCCTGCGCCTGCGGCAATCACCACCACAGGGGCCTGGGCCAGCACCTGGCCTTGCGCATCCAGCGCCTGCCATTCGGTGGGGGCGGCGGCATCGGCCATTGGTATGGCGCGCAGGCTGGTCACGGCGCACTGGCCGCGCCAGGTCACGCCAGGCTCGCGCAGCAGGGCCCGCACCAGCTGGGGCGGGCGAATCCAGCCGGCGCGGGTGTGCCAGCAGGCCACGGCATCCGGCGGCAGGCCCGCTTGTTCGCGGGCTGATTCGGGGGCGGGAATGGTCCAGTCGGCGCCTGGCCCAGCGTGCCAGTCGGCGGGCAAGCCGGGGGTGCCGTCGGTGCGGTGTTCCAGCACGCCGGTGGGGCCCCAGTCTTGCCCGGCCTGCAGGCGCTGGCTGGCTTGCTGCAAGGTGGTGCGCACGCCGCTGCGCGACAGGCGCGAGAGCACGGCATCGTCGGGCGACACATGGGGCGCAAACACGCCCGCTGGCAGGCCCGATGCGCCTGCAGCGGGTTCGGCTGCCTGGTCCAGCACCTGCACCTGCCAGCCCCGGCGGGCCAGGCTGGCGGCAGCGGCAGCCCCGGCCAGCCCGCCACCAATCACCAGGCAATGCTGGTGCTGTGCGCTGGCTTGGGGGGCTACATCGGGCAGCGTGGCCGTGCGGGCGCGGGGTTCCCAGCGGGGGTTGTAGGTGGCGTGCAGGTTGTCGCGCTTGGGGGGCACGCCGGGCACGCGTTGCACTTCAAAGCCGCACTCGGCCAGCGCGTCGCGCACGGCGCGGGCAATGGTCCAGGTGGCCAGTTGCGAGCCCCGGCGGCAGCAGCGCGCCACGGCTTTGAGGGTGTGGGCGCTCCAGATGTCGGGGTTGACGGAGGGGCTGAACCCGTCGAGGTACACCGAGTCGGCGGTGGGCGCCTGCTGGCGCAGCATCTCTTGCGCATCGCCCACATACAGCGTGAGCAGCACGCGGCCGTCCTCAAAGCTCAAACGGTGCACGCCGGGCAGCAGGCCCCACCACTGGGCGTGCAGTTGCTCGGCCAGCGGCGCGAGTTCGGGGTGGGCGGTGGTGGCACGCAGCAGGTCAGCGGCGCTCACGGGCCAGGCTTCTGTCGATATGAAGTGCAGCAGGCGCGGGCGTTGCGGGTCGGCGCGCCATGCGGACCAGGTGACGAGAAAGTTCAGCCCAAAGCCAAAGCCCGTTTCCAGCACCCGCCACTGGGGCTGGCCAGCCCAGGCCGCTGGCAGGCCGCAGCCTTGCAGAAACACGCGGCGGGCCTGGTCCAGCCCCCCGTTTTCACTGTGGTAGCGGTCGCCAAAGCGGGGGCTGTAGGGGGTGCCGTCGGGCAGCCAGTCGATGGGCTCGGACATGGGGTATGCAAGTGCTGAACACCGGGCCCGTGCAAGCCTTGCGCGTGGCCCAGAAAAACAAAGGGCGCCACAAGGGCGCCGTGCTGGGGCTGGTTTGTACCCGAAGCGGGATCTGCCGCTATTGCGTTAGATCACTCACTGGCTGGGCGGGACATAGCCCGCCGCGGCGTCTGCGCCGCCGCCAAAGAAATGGTTTTGGCGAAACCACTTCTTGCAGCGCTGCACTTCGCTTTGCTCCGTTATGCGCTGGGCGGGACATAGCCCGCCGCGGCGTCTGCGCCGCCGCCGAAGAAGTGATTTTCCATCTGGCGGGCCAAATACTGGCGGGCGCGGGCGTCGGCCAGGTTCAGGCGGTTTTCATTGACCAGCATGGTCTGGTGCTTGAGCCAGTCGGCCCAGGCTTGCTTGCTGACGTTTTCCCAGATGCGCTTGCCCAGCTCGCCAGGGTAGGGCGGAAAGTCCAGGCCTTCTGCCTCTTGGCCGAGTTTGATGCATTGGACGGTGCGTGCCATGGTGTTTCCTTCTCGTGATGGGGTGGGGCGAAGGCTGCGCGGGACAGTCTTCAGATGTTTTGGGTATTAAGAACTGAAATCTTATTGGTTCCAGTTTTTAAGAGGGCCTTCCAGAATGCGTTTCATCGGTGTTTTGCACCGCCCACATTCAAAACCGAGGACCCCCATGAACTTTCGCCGCGACTTTATCAAGTTTCCATTGGCCGCAACCTTTGCAGGCGCTTTGGCGTTGACCGCACTGCCGTCGTTTGCGCAGTCTGTGACGCTGCTCAACGTCTCGTACGACCCCACCCGCGAGTTGTACGTGGAGTTCAACCAGGCATTTGCCAAGCACTGGAAGGCCAAGACCGGCCAGGACGTGACCATCAAGCAAAGCCACGGCGGCTCGGGCAAGCAGGCGCGCTCCATCATCGACGGGCTGGACGCCGACGTGGCCACCCTGGCCCTGGCGGGCGACACCGATGCCCTGCACACCAATGGTGGGTGGATCCCCAAAGACTGGCAAAAGCGCCTGCCGCACAACAGCTCGCCCTACACCTCCACCATCGTGCTGGTGGTGCGTCAGGGCAACCCCAAGGGCATCAAGGACTGGGACGACCTGGTGCGCCCCGATGTGAAGGTGATCACCCCCAACCCCAAAACATCGGGTGGCGCGCGCTGGAACTACCTGGCCGCCTGGGAATTTGCCAAGCGCAAGTACGGCGGTCCAAACCGTGATGAAAGCAAGGCCAAGGACTTCGTCGCCAAGCTGTACGCCAACGTGCCCGTGCTCGACACCGGCGCGCGCGGCTCCACCATCACCTTTGCGCAGCGCAACCAGGGCGATGTGCTGATCGCCTGGGAGAACGAGGCCTACCTGCTCGAAAAAGAGTTCGGCGCCAAGTTCGACGTAATTGCGCCGTCGATCTCCATCCTGGCCGAGCCCGCCGTCTCAGTGGTGGACAAGAACGTGGACAAGAAGGGCACCCGCACCGTGGCCGAGGCCTATCTGCAGTACCTCTACACCGAAGAAGGCCAGGACATTGCGGGCAAGTATTTCTACCGCCCTGCGGTGTCTGACAAAGCCAAGGCCAAGTACGCCAAGCAGTTCCCCAAGCTGAACCTGTTCACCATCAACGACGCGTTTGGTGGCTGGGACAAGGCGGCCAAGGACCACTTTGCCGACAACGCCAGCTTCGACCAGATCTACACCAAGAAGTAAACCGGCAGCTCCGCCCCGCACCCCTTCAAACGCCTGGGCACCGCCCAGGCCCGAAGAACCCGCCCAACCCGGCAGGCAGGGCGGAGCCTTGTCTTTTGAATAAAAAAATGGCTCTTCTAGCGAATGCTAGCTACCAAAAGGAGGCCCCCCGGCTCTGCCGGGGA
>NZ_JAEFCH010000059.1:0-12559 GCF_016406015.1 Acidovorax sp. IB03
CCGCTTTGAGCGGCTCACATCCCGAATGCCCCCGGCTTTGCCGGGGGATGGTTACGGGGTCCGCTTCCGGATGTCTGTATATCCTTCAGTTCGTGATCTCAGAGCCTCTGTACCCACATGTGCCTCCTCCCCTAGTTTCTCGTCTTCTTCGGTCTGAGCTTTTCCCAAGCTCCGAAGTCGAGGAAGCACAGTACCGTCATTGCTGTACGATTAACGTTGACGTAAAGGTCATAGCGGATTCAGTCTTTTTCGAACTTCCTTTGGGCTTCCCTTTTTCATGGCGACCACATACACAATTGGCGATCTTGCCAAAGAGTTTGATCTGACAACGCGGGCTATTCGCTTCTATGAGGACATGGGGCTGTTACAGCCAGAGCGCACGGGCGCGGGGGGGAGAAATCGTATCTATAGCCCCCGAGATAGAACCCGACTGCGGCTGACGCTGCGCGCCAAGCGCTTGGGCCTCTCCCTGACTGAGGCCAAGGAAATCATTGACCTGTACGACAGCCCGCGAGACACCGGCGTGCAGCTTCGCAAGTTTCTGGATGTATTGACGGTGCACCGCAAGCAGCTGGAAGCGCAGTTGGCCGATCTGCAGGCCAACTTGGAAGAGGTGCGAGAGCACGAAAAAGAAGCGCGCACCCTACTGGCAAAGTCAGAAAAGCAAAAATGATCCATAATTGACGTTTACGTAAACGTCAATTTTTTGGGGGTGCCGTGACAGCTAACGCTTTTCAGCCCAAGCATCTCGCGTACAAAGCGCGAGTGGAAGAGAGCTTTCGCAAGCAAGGGGTGATGGCAACCTTGGGAGCCTCCCTTCAGTTGGTTGAGCCTGGAGTCGTTGATATCGCTCTTGACTGGGCCGAAGGTCTGACGCAACAGCATGGTTTTTTGCATGCAGGAGTTGTTGCCACAGCGCTCGATTCCGCTTGCGGGTACGCCGGCTTAACCTTGATGCCAGAAGACGCGGCCGTTCTCACCATTGAATTCAAGATCAATTTGCTGGCGCCTTCTGCCGGAGAGCGCTTTCGCATGGAGGGACGTGTGCTCAAACCAGGGCGCACGATCACTGTGTGCGAAGGTCGCGCCTTTGCCTTGCAAGGCGAGCAAGAAAAGCTGGTCGCCACGATGGCCTGCACCTTGATGGCGGTATCGGGCCGAGAACAGCTACGGGACTGACTAAACATTCATTTTGACAAGGAGACACCCATGAGCCTTCCATCCAACCTTCCTGGCCTCAACTTTCAGCTGGGCGAAGACATCGACGCCCTGCGCGACGCCGTGCGCGACTTTGCCCAGTCAGAAATTGCGCCTCGTGCAGCAGAAATTGATCGGACCGACCAGTTTCCTATGGATCTCTGGCGCCGCATGGGTGACTTGGGCGTGCTGGGCATTACCGTACCCGAGCAGTACGGCGGCGCAGCGATGGGTTATCTGGCCCACATGGTGGCCATGGAGGAAATCTCTCGGGCCAGCGCTTCGGTGGGGCTGTCCTACGGTGCTCACAGTAATCTCTGCGTGAACCAGATCAATCGCAACGGCAACGAAGCCCAAAAGCAGAAGTACCTGCCCAAGCTCATCAGCGGTGAACATGTAGGCGCCTTGGCCATGAGTGAGCCGGGCGCCGGCTCCGACGTGATCAGCATGAAGCTGAAGGCCGAAGACAAGGGTGGCTACTACCTGCTCAACGGCAGCAAGATGTGGATTACCAACGGCCCTGACGCTGACACTTTGGTGGTCTACGCCAAGACGGAGCCTGAATTGGGCGCGCGGGGCGTGACGGCATTCCTCATTGAAAAGGGCATGCCAGGCTTCAGCATTGCGCAAAAGCTCGACAAGCTCGGCATGCGCGGCAGCCACACGGGTGAACTGGTGTTCAACAACGTGGAAGTCCCTGCGGCCAATGTGCTGGGTGGTGTGAACCAAGGTGCCAAGGTGCTCATGAGCGGCCTTGACTACGAGCGTGCCGTACTGACCGGAGGGCCTTTGGGCATCATGCAGTCGGTGATGGACAACGTCATCCCCTATATTCACGACCGCAAACAGTTCGGCCAGAGCATTGGTGAATTCCAGCTCATCCAGGGCAAGGTCGCTGACATGTACACCGTGCTGCAAGCCGGACGTTCGTTCGCCTACACCGTGGCCAAGAACCTGGACATGCTGGGCACGGACCATGTTCGCCAAGTGCGCAAGGACTGCGCCAGCGTCATTTTGTGGTGCGCCGAAAAGGCTACCTGGATGGCGGGCGAGGGCGTGCAGATTTTTGGTGGCAACGGCTACATCAACGAGTACCCCTTGGGCCGCCTCTGGCGCGATGCCAAGCTGTATGAGATTGGTGCCGGCACCAGCGAAATCCGCCGCATGCTGATTGGCCGCGAGCTGTTTGCCGAAACCTGCTGACCACCATTGAACCTGACCTGAGGACACCATGCCCACATCCATCGACGACCTGTTTGTACACAACCGCGCCTGGGCGGCCCAGATGGAGCGTGAACGGCCCGGCTTTTTCACCAGCTTGCTGGCACAGCAAAAGCCCAAGTACATGTGGGTCGGGTGTTCCGACAGCCGGGTGCCAGCCAACCAGATCACCGGGCTGGAACCCGGTGAGGTCTTCGTTCACCGCAACGTGGCCAACGTGGTGGTGCCAACGGATCTGAATTGCCTGTCCACCATCCAATACGCGGTTGATCAACTCAAGGTGGAACACCTGATGGTGGTGGGTCACTACGGCTGCGGCGGTGTACTGGCTGCGCTGGAAGGCATTCGCGTGGGGCTGGCGGACAACTGGATTCGCCACGTGACCGATGTGCGTGATCGCCATCGTGATCTGATCGCTTCGGTGGAGCCGCAATGGCGCCATGATGTGCTGTGCGAACTCAACGCCATCGAACAGGTGGTCAACATCGCACAGACCACGGTGATGCTGGACGCCTGGGGCCGAGGCCAGAAGGTGACGCTGCACGGTTGGTGCTATGGCCTGAAGGACGGGCTCATCAACAACCTGCACATGACGGTAGACAGCACCGAAGGCCTGGACGCCCTGTACCGCGCGGCCATCGCAGGTGTGGCCGCCACGCGCCGGGGTTAACACACCCGAGCAGGCCCAGGGTCACCCGGCGATCAGCTCACACCGGCGAAGCCATGTTTCCCAAACGGCTTGACTCACCGCTGGCCTACGCTATCGCCAAGGCGATGATGGATGGTTTTAACCGCCATTACCGCCTTTTCCGCACCGAATCGGCCCGTGCCAAGCACCGTTTTGAAACCGCTGATTGGCTGGGCCAGCAGCGGGCTCAGCGCGAGCGCATCGAGTTTTATGACCTGCGGGTGAAGGAATGCGTGCGGCGGCTGGAGAAGGAGTTTGGCGCAGGCAGCCAGCCCATGGAGGTGTGGCACCAGGCCAAGTTCCACTACATCGGGCTGCTCGTCAACCACCACCAGCCCGAACTGGCAGAGACCTTTTTCAACTCGGTCACCTGCAAGATCCTGCACCGCACGCATTTCCACAACGATTTCATCTTTGTGCGCCCTGCCGTCAGCACCGAGTACATTGAGAACGACGAGCCTGCGGCCAAGCCTACCCTCCGCGCCTACTACCCCACGCGCGAGACGCTGCACCAGACGCTGATCACGATTGTGGAGAACTTCCAGCTGCAGCGTGCGTTTGCCCATTTGGAGCGGGACACCCGCCATGTGCTGGCGGCCGTGCAGGACCGGCTGGCTCTGGACCAGGTCAAGCTGCGCGCCAATTTCCAGATCCAGGTACTCACCAGCCTGTTCTTTCGCAACAAGGGTGCTTACCTGGTGGGCAAAATCATCAACGGCTTTACCGAAGTGCCGTTTGCTCTGCCCATCCTGCACGACCACCAGGGCAAGCTCACCATCGATGCAGCCCTGTTTGGCGAGGAAGACCTGCAAATCCTTTTCAGCTTTGCCCGCGCCTACTTCATGGTGGACATGGAAGTGCCCAGCGCCTATGTGCAGTTTTTGCGCAGCCTCATGCCCCGCAAGCCGCGGGCCGAGATCTACAACGCCCTGGGCCTGGCCAAGCAGGGCAAGACGCTGTTCTACCGCGACTTCCTGCACCACCTCAAACACTCCAGCGACCAGTTCCGCATTGCGCCGGGCATCAAAGGCATGGTCATGCTGGTGTTCGATCTGCCCAGTTTCCCGTATGTGTTCAAGCTCATCAAGGACTTCTACCCCGCGCAGAAGGACACCACGCGCGAGCAGGTCAAGGCCAAGTACATGCTCGTCAAGCAGCACGACCGGGTGGGACGCATGGCCGACACGCTCGAATACAGCGAAGTCGCCTTCCCGCGCGATCGCTTCAGCGACGAGTTGATTGCCGAGATTGAAAAGTTTGCCCCCAGCCAGCTCGAAATCAGTGACCGCGATGGTGATGGCCAGACCGAAGTCATCATCAAGCACCTGTACATCGAGCGGCGCATGATCCCGCTCAACATCTACCTGCAAGAGGCGCTGGACGCCGGCCCGGGCGATGCCCATGCGTGCCAGCAGATCGAGCGCTGCGTCATCGAATACGGCAACACCATCAAAGACCTGGTGGCGGCCAACATCTTTCCGGGCGACATGCTCTGGAAAAACTTCGGCATCACCCGCCACGGCAAGGTGGTGTTTTACGACTACGACGAGATCGAATACCTCACCGACTGCAACTTCCGCCGCGTGCCCGCGCCTCGCAACGAAGAAGACGAGCTGAGCGGCGAGATTTGGTACACCGTGGGGCCACGCGATGTGTTCCCTGAAACCTTTGGCCCCTTTTTGCTGGGCAGCCCGCAAGTGCGCGATGTGTTCATGCAGCACCACGCAGACTTGCTGGACCCCGCCTTCTGGCAAGAGCACAAAGAGCGCATCCAGGCAGGTCACTTGCTGGATGTGTTTCCGTACCACCAGGAGCGCCGCTTCGTTCACACGCCTGCCTGAGCTACAGGCCGCCTTTTCCCGTCACCCCATTTCAACTCAGGAGACTTTCCATGCCTACACCTCACCAAGACCCCATCGTCATCGTCGGCGCAGCACGCACCCCCATGGGCGCGTTCCAGGGCGACTTCTCGGACCTCGCTGCACACGACCTCGGCGGCGCTGCCATCAAGGCCGCCGTGGCGCGTGCCGGCGTGGCCCCTGAGAAGGTAGACGAAGTGCTGTTCGGCAACTGCCTGATGGCAGGCCAGGGCCAGGCGCCTGCACGCCAGGCCGGCTTCAAGGGTGGCCTGCCGCGCAGCACCGGCGCGGTGACGCTGTCCAAGATGTGCGGCGCTGGCATGGAAGCCACCATCCTCGCGCACGACCAGCTCGTGGCCGGTAGCCGTGACGTGATGGTGTCCGGCGGCATGGAAAGCATGACCAACGCGCCCTACCTGCTCAAAAAGGGCCGTGGCGGCTACCGCATGGGCCACGACAAGATCTTCGATCACATGATGCTCGACGGCCTGGAAGACGCGTACGAGGCCGGCCGCTCCATGGGCACCTTTGGTGAAGACTGCGCCGCCAAGTACCAGTTCACCCGCGAACAACAAGACAAATTCGCCATGACGAGTGTCCAGCGTGCGCAAGATGCTATCAATTCAGGAGCATTCAAGGCCGAGATCACCCCCGTCACCTTCAGCACCCGCAAGGGCGAAGTCACGGTGGAGCAGGACGAAGGCCCGCTCAAGATCCGCCTGGACAAGATCCCCACCCTCAAGCCCGCGTTCAAGAAGGACGGCACCATCACCGCCGCCGCCAGCTCCAGCATCAACGACGGCGCTGCTGCTCTGGTGCTGATGCGCCAGTCCACCGCGCAAGAGCTGGGCTGCAAGCCCCTGGCCAAGATCGTCTCCCACGCCACGCACGCGCAAGAGCCTGAGTGGTTCACCACCGCCCCCGTCGGCGCCACACAAAAGGCTCTGAAAAAGGCGGGCTGGTCTGTGGATGAAGTGGACCTGTGGGAAATCAACGAAGCCTTCGCCGTGGTGCCCATGGCCCTGATGGCCGACCTGAAGGTGCCGCACGAGAAGGTGAACGTGAACGGTGGCGCATGCGCCCTGGGCCACCCCATCGGCGCCAGCGGTGCGCGCATCATCGTCACGCTGCTGCACGCGCTGCAAGCCCGTGGCAAGAAGAAGGGCCTGGCCACGCTGTGCATTGGCGGTGGCGAAGCCACGGCCATGGCCATCGAGCTGGTCTGACGCAGACGGGGTGCCGCAACACCGTTGGCCTGGCCCCGCAGCCAGGTCCGGTGGCGGCACCACCGGCTTCTGAAATACTACGGCTCCTTCATTTTTTACCGGACCCCTGCATGCACCCCGCTTCCCCCGCCATCGCCGCTTTCTGGGCTGACTTTTCCGCGCAAGAGGCTGCACTGCACGCGCAGCCCCTGGTCGAGCGGGTAGAGCAGGCCAACACCCTGCTGGAGGCGCATGTAAAGGGCCTGGCCCTGGAGTTGCAGGGGCACCCGGAGGACGCCGTGGTGGACCTCATCATCACCGCGCACGGCAGCATCGAGCAGTTTCCGCTGCTCACGCAGCTGGTGGACGCCGCCCCCAAGCTGCAGCACCACCGCGTGGTGGCCTTCCGCGCCCGCACCGCCGAGCCAGACTTCCCCATCGGCATGGATGGCTTTGAGCTGGCCACCGCCGATGTGCTGGTGGCCCTGCAGCCCGACAACGGCCAGGCCGCGCTGGAACTGCGCTTTGCCCGCGACATCCCCGCTGAATTTGCCGAGCACGCGCGGCACATGACCTTCATCATGCTGGACCATGTGCTGGGCGAATACGACTTCGCCGTGAAAGTGGGCGCGGTGGACTTTGTGGGCGAAGACGACTACGACGCCGATGTGCCGTGGACACCGCTGAGCCAGCTGCTCCCCGTGTTTGATGCCTTCTGGACCCAGACCCTGGGCCACACCGGCCACTTCCCTCAAGGCGAGCCGCAGTGGGAAGGGCTGGAGCTGGAATTCAACTGCGCCGTGGACGACGAAGGCAACCCCGTGGACGATCCCGAGGGCGATGCCGAAACCGGCGGCAGCGACGAAGGCGTGGTCGCGGTCAACCTGGCTGCCAACGCCGTGGCCATGCGTGCGGACCTGCCCTACGCGCTCACGCTCGACCTGGCAGTGCCCGACAGCGCTGCTTTGGCCGCCGCACAAAACCTGCAAGAGCAGGCCGCCACCTTGCTGCAACTGCCGCAACTGGGCGTGGCTGCGCTCACCCTGGTGCGCGCAGGCCGCCGCCAGGCGCTGTTCTACGTGAGCGACGAGCAGCTTGCCAAGCAAACGCTGGCCCCGCTGCTGCTGCGCGATGAGGCTGCCACGTTGGAACTGAAGCTGCGCTACGACCCCGCCTGGACGGGCTACTTTGAGTACGCAGGCTACCTGCTCCACTGAAGGTTCTTGCCTCGCCCTGGCCATGCGCATTGAGTGATTTGCTATTGAAAGCATAGCTGCTTGCGCTTTCTGGATAAGCGCTAGAGGCCTATTTGACTGAAATACCTGCCATGAAGTCCATCCTCATCATCGGTGCATCGCGCGGCATTGGGCTGGAGCTGGTGCGCCAGTACACCGAAGACGGCCGCCGCGTCATCGCCACCGTGCGCGACGACGCCGGGCGTGAGCGCGTGCAGGCCCTGCGCGCTGACGTGCTCACCGTGGACGTGGCCAACCCCGCCAGCGTGAGCGGTTTGGCCTGGCAGCTCGACGGTGAAAAGCTCGATCTGGCGATCTATGTGGCTGGCATCATCCGCCGCCCCAACGCGCTTACCCCGCCCACGCAGCAAGACTTTGATGCCGTCATGCACACCAACGTGCTGGGCGCCATGCAGACCATTCCGCAAGTGGCGCCGCTGGTGGCCGATGCCGGTGGCGTGTTTGCCTTCCTGTCGTCGTCCATGTCGCAAATCGGCAGTGTGCCGAACAGCGATGCGTGGCTGTACCGCACCAGCAAGGCGGCGCTGAACATGGCGGTGGCCGCAGCCCAGCACAACTACCCCGGCGCCACGCTGGTCACCATCGACCCCGGCTGGGTGCAGACCGACATGGGCGGTGGCACGGCACCGCTGACGGTGGAGGACAGCGTGCGCGGTCTGCGCAGCACGCTGGCCAGCGTCACTGCTGCCGACAAGGGGCGGCTGCTGCACCACGATGGCCGCCGCGCCAGCCACTGGTAGGCCGCTGCAGCAACCCCTCATCCCTCATAAAAACTCTGGAGACAAAACCCATGCTGCTTACCCAAGACCAGGGAATGATCCGCGACGCTGTGCGCGACTTCGCCCAGACCGAGCTGTGGCCGAATGCCGCCCGCTGGGACAAGGAACACCACTTCCCCAAAGAAGCCCACCAGGGCCTGGCCGCGCTGGGTGCCTATGGCATCTGCGTGCCTGAAGAGTTTGGCGGTGCGAACCTGGATTACGTGACGCTGGCGTTGGTGCTCGAAGAGATTGCTGCAGGCGACGGCGGCACCAGCACCGCCATCAGCGTGACCAACTGCCCCGTCAACGCCATCCTCATGCGCTACGGCAACGCGCAGCAAAAGCGCGACTGGCTCACGCCGCTGGCGCGTGGCGAAATGCTGGGCGCGTTCTGCCTGACCGAGCCGCATGTGGGCTCTGACGCGTCCGCGTTGCGCACCACGGCGGTGAAGCAGGGGGATGAATACGTGATTAACGGCGTCAAGCAGTTCATCACCAGTGGCAAGAACGGCCATGTGGCCATCGTCATTGCCGTCACCGACAAGGGCGCGGGCAAGAAGGGTATGAGCGCCTTCCTCGTGCCCACCAGCACGCCGGGCTATGTGGTGGCGCGGCTGGAGGACAAGCTGGGCCAGCACAGCAGCGACACCGCGCAGATCAACTTTGACAACTGCCGCATCCCTGCCGAGAACCTCATCGGCGCAGAAGGCGAGGGCTACAAGATCGCCCTGGGCGCGCTCGAAGGCGGGCGCATCGGCATCGCTGCGCAAAGCGTGGGCATGGCGCGCAGCGCGTTTGACTTTGCCGTGCAGTACGCCAAAGAGCGCGAGAGCTTTGGCACTGCCATCTTCAACCACCAGGCCGTGGGCTTCCGTCTGGCCGATTGCGCCACGCAGATCGAAGCCGCGCGCCAGCTCATCTGGCACGCCGCCGCGCTGCGCGATGCAGGCCGCCCCTGCCTGAAGGAAGCCGCCATGGCCAAGCTGTTTGCCAGCGAGATGGCCGAGCGCGTGTGCAGCGCCGCCATCCAGACGCTGGGCGGCTACGGCGTGGTGAATGACTTCCCGGTCGAGCGCATCTACCGCGACGTGCGCGTGTGCCAGATCTACGAAGGCACCAGCGACGTGCAGAAGATCATCATCCAGCGCGCGCTGGCGTAAGGCGCGTGCGGAGGCCCGCCCTCAGTGTGGCGGACCAGCCTCAGGCTGTGGGCAGCGCCACGCTTTGGAGCTGCTCCAGCGTCACAAAGTCGAGCGCGCGGGCGTGGGTGCTTTCCAGTACCACGGGTGGCGCCACCCCGGCCTCGTAGGCTTCCTTCCAGCGCAGCGCGCACAGGCACCAGCGGTTGTTGGGGCGCAGCCCCGCAAAGCGGTACTCGGGCCGGGGCGTGATGAGATCGTTGCCCCGCGCGAGGGAAAAGTCCAGAAACGCCTGCGTCACGCGTGCGCAGATCACATGCGTGCCGTGGTCGTGCTCGTCGGTGTTGCAGCAGCCGTCGCGGTAGTAGCCCGTCAGCGGGTCGTAGGAGCAAGGCACCAGCGGCGTGCCCAAAACGTTCAGTGCGGTCATATCGATCGGTGGTTGTCAGCAGGCAAGGGTGTGCGGCATGGCGGCGTTACTCGCCTCGGCGGCGCAGCACCACGGTGATTTGTCCATTGGTTTCGATGGTGGCACGTTCGACCTCGTGCGCGTGCAGGCAGCCACCGGCGCGCAGCGCGGCCTCCACGTCTTCGCGCGTCAGCAATTCTTGTCGCATCAGGTTCTGGTCGATTTTCCCCTGGTCAATCAGCACCTGGGCCTTGCCATCCACCCAGTAGCCCACGCGCGGAAAGTGAAACGCCAGCCGCGCCAGCGCCGCATGGCACAGCATCAGCGTGCTGGCAGAGATCAATCCGCCCACCAGCGAGTTGTCGCCCGCGTTCATCGAGTTTTGCACCGCGTTCGACAGAATCAGCAGCAGGATCAAATCAAACGGCTCGTACTGCCCCGTCTGCCGCTTGCCCGTGAGGCGCATGAACACCAGCAGGAACAGGTACACGACGATGCCGCGCAGTACAAACTCCCACCACGGCACGCTCATCTGCCACATTGCAAGGCTCCTTCCTGGATGCTGGACGGGTGCAGTCTACGGCCTGTGAACCAAGCTTGGAGCCTGAGCGAAAATCGGGTACCTCCGGCCCGCGGTGCAGTTGCTGCCCTGCGGGAACCATCCGTCGCTTTCACCGAAAGAACCGCCGCCATGCAACGCCGCCAATTCCACCAAACCAGCCTCGTCGGGGCGCTGCTGTGCACCACCTATCAGCATGCCTGGGCGCTGTCGCTGGGCGATATATCTAACGCCGATGCCGGCCGTGGCGTCAAGGCTGCGCTGGCGCAGGGCGCGCAGGCCGCCGTGGCGCTGCTGGGGCGCCCGGATGGCTTTCTGGGCAACCCCAAGGTGCGCATTGGTCTGCCGGGCTACCTGGAAGATGCCGCCAAGGTCATGAAATCCATGGGCCAGGGCAAGCGCATTGATGAACTGGTCACCTCCATCAACCGCGCCGCTGAAGCCGCTGTGCCGCTGGGCAAGGACATCCTGGTCCAGGCCGTGCAGTCCATGAGCGTGACCGATGCCAAGAACATCCTCACGGGCGGCGATACGTCGGTCACCGAGTTCTTTGTGACCAAGACACGCGCCCCGTTGTCTGAGCGCTTTTTGCCCGTGGTGAACAAGGCCACAGAAAACGTGGGCCTTACCCAGAAGTACAACGCCTTTGCCGGCAAGGCGGCCAGCTTTGGCCTGCTCAAGCCCGAAGAAAGCAACCTGGCAGGCTACGTCACGGGCAAGACGCTCGACGGCTTGTTCTTCATGATTGGCGAAGAAGAACGCAAGATTCGCCAGAACCCGGCAGGCGCAGGCAGTGCCGTGTTGCAGCGCGTGTTCGGGGCCCTGCGGTGAGCCGCACGCCTGCCGTTCCTTCTGCTGCCTGCCCCTGCGGCCGCCTGCAAGGCTCCGGCGCCAAGGCCAAGCCCCTGGCCTATGCCGACTGCTGCGGCCGTTTTCTCGACCATTGGGATATGCAGCCCGCGCCTGATGCCGAGTGCCTCATGCGTTCGCGCTATACCGCCTTTGTGCGCGAGCGGGCCGACTACCTGCTGGCCACCTGGCACCCCAGCCACCGCCCCGCGTCGCTCGACTTTGACGCCGCCGCCCAATGGCTGGGCCTGGAAGTGCGCGGCCACTGGGTGAAAGACGTCGACCACGCCGAGGTCGAATTCGTTGCCCGCCACCGCCTGGGCGGCCGCGCCGTGCGCCTGCACGAACGCAGCCGCTTCGTGCGTGAAGGCGGGCGCTGGTACTACGTGGATGGCGACATGCCCCCTGTGCGTTGAACTGGCTTCCCATCACTTTTCCATTTTTAATGAAATTGGCCTCCAGCGCTTGCTAGATAAGCGCTACCAGCTATGAAATTTGAAGCAATACTGTTCGACTGCGACGGCGTGCTGGTAGACAGCGAACCCATCACCAACGGCGTGCTGTGCTCCATGCTCAACGAAGCGGGCTGGGCCATTAGCGCGCAAGACTGCATGGAGATCTTCATCGGCAAAACCGTGCGCAGCGAGGCGGCCCGCATTGAAGCGCACACCGGCCAGCCGCTCACTGATGCCTGGATGGCCCAGTTCTATGCCCGCCGCAATGCCGAACTGCAAGCGCGCCTGCAGCCCATCGCCGGTGCGGTGGATGCCGTGCGCGCCGTGCACGCGCTGCTCGGTGGCCGCATCGCCTGCGCCTCGGGCGCAGACCGGCAGAAGGTGGAGATGCAACTCGCCCAGGTGGGCCTGGCCAGCTACTTTGGCGACCGCGTTTTCAGCGGCCACGAAATGCCCCGCACCAAGCCCGCGCCTGATGTGTACCTGGCCGCCGCCGCCGCGCTGAAGGTAGACCCCGCCCGCTGCCTGGTGGTGGAAGACACGGTGACCGGCGTTACCGCCGGTGTGGCGGCCGGGGCCACGGTGGTGGGCTACAGCCCTTCATCGGTAGGCCACAGCTCGCCCGAAGCCCTGCGCGCCGCCGGGGCCGTGCAGGTGATTGCCGACATGGCCTTGCTGCCAGCGTTGCTGGCATAGCGCCACGGCGTGGATGGGGCTTGGCGCGCCCTGGTCGATGTGCGCAGAAGATCCATAGGGATGTCCTGCATAACTCCCTGCGGTCTGTGATAGCGCGGCCTCGGGCAGTCCGCTGCGTTGCTTTTCTTGCCAATAGCCCGGCTATTGGCTGCAAAAAGACGCCTTGCAGCCTATCCCGATCCGCACTACCACCGACTCGCGAGGGTTATGCAGATGGCATGGACGTCTCCACCTACACCGCCGTTGGCGCCGTCGGCCTGTTACC